>CAYTWS010000022.1:0-11665 GCA_964442145.1 uncultured Ectothiorhodospiraceae bacterium
TTCATCGACCCCGTGTTCTCGTCGGGCGTGACGCTCGCGATGAAATCCTCCGCGTTGGCATCCGATCTGGTCGATCGCCAGCTTCGCGGCGAGTCGGTCGATTGGGAAAGCGACTTCCGCGAGCCCATGGAGCAGGGGTGCGAGGTCTTCCGGGCGTTCGTCGAGCGCTGGTACGACGGCAGCCTGCAGTCGGTGTTCTTCAAAGCGAATCCCGACGCCGAGATACGGCGTATGCTGAGCTCCGTGCTCGCCGGCTACGTCTGGGATCGCGACAATCCCTACGTACAAAAGCCCTATCGCCGGCTGCGCTCGCTTTGCGAGATGTGCGCGATGGAGACGAGCGCCGTATAGCTCTTGGGCGTGCATCGAGGGGGCGGCGGCGGTGACCGAAGGCCAGCCCAAAACGATGCCGAGAGGAGGCAATGACTGACACGGTCCTCGTGACGGGGTCGAGCCGAGGTATCGGCCGCGCCATTGCGTTGCGGCTCGCACGCGATGGCTACGACATCGTCCTGCATTGTGTCCATCGCCGCGAGGCGGCGGAAGCGGTGGCCGAATCGATCCGCGAGCTCGGCCGCAATGCCCGCATCCTGCAGTTCGACGTACGCGATCGCGAGGCGACGGGGCTGGCTTTGGCCGAGGACATCGAGGCCCATGGGGCCTACTACGGCGTTGTGCTCAATGCGGGTATTACCCGCGATGCCGCATTCCCGATGCTCACCGACGACGACTGGGACAGCGTCGTGGATACGAGTCTCGATGGCTTCTACAACGTGATCAAGCCTTGCACGATGCCGATGATTCGGCGGCGGGCATCCGGGCGGATCGTCACGATCGCGTCGGTGTCGGGGATAATGGGCAATCGGGGACAAGTCAACTACAGCGCGGCGAAGGCCGGCGTCATCGGTGCGACCAAAGCGCTCGCGCTCGAGTTGGCGAGCCGGCGAATCACGGTCAATTGTGTGGCGCCTGGTCTGATCGACACCGAGATGACCCAGGACGTCGCGAGCGAGGACATCGTGCCGTTGGTCCCCCAGCAACGCATGGGTACCGCCGACGAGGTGGCGGGCGCCGTGGCCTTTCTCTGCTCGAGCGACGCCAGCTACATCACGCGGCAAGTCATCCCCGTCAATGGCGGCATGTTCTGAGAGGCGGGCTTGGGCCGAGACACGGTCGAGCCGCCGGTTGGCTCAACCGAGCTCGGTCCCGCTGACGTCGGGTTGCCGGGCGAGGGTGTGGCGGACGCCGTTGCCGTCCAGCAAGCGTAGCTGGAGTGGGGTCCGCGGCGCCGCCAAGTGGACCACGCCGAGGCTGTAGTCGGCGCCCAGGTCGAAGTGCCACCACGCCATCGGTGGGGCTTGGCGGGCTGGCCCCGTCAGATCGACGGTCGCGGCGCCGGGCTCCAGCGCCGTCCACTGGGTGTTGGTTAGCGTCGTCCAAACGCTGGCACCGCGGGCCTTGGCGATCGCCTCCTTGAGTGTCCAAAGCTGGAAAAAGCGATAGCGCCGGGCCGCCGGCGGCAGCTCGCTCCAATCGCTGAGCTCGCGGTGGCCGAAATCGTGGCGGGCGAGGGCGTCGATCCGCGTACGGCGCGCACGCCATTCGAGATCGACGCCGATCGGTCCCGAGCGGCTGAAGGCGAGGGCGACGTAGTCGCCGCTGTGCGCTAGGTTGAAATGCCACGGGGTCGAGGTCGCGACGTAGGGTTTGCCCTCGCGAGCGCGCGCGATGGGTACCTCGCTGGGCCGACAGCCCAGGGCGTCGGCGAGCTCTCGTCGCAGCAACGACCGTGCGACCAGCGAGCCCCACTGGTGCCGTGCGCGACCCCGGCCATCAAAATGCTCGCGCTCGGCATCGCTGAGATCGTGCGCCCAAGCCGCGATCGAGGCGGCGTTGTCGCCCGCGAAGGAATACAACAAGACACTCGCGGTGGTCATGCTCCGGCTCCACTTGCATCCGGGACACGGTATAGTGCGCGAGGCCAGACCGCCATGGGTACAGCGGTGCCCCCGGGGGCTCCACCGCAGAGGGGATAGCGCTGGCGTGGGGCGGGGCACGGCCGGTGCGCGCCGTTCGCCGATCCGGGCAAGTGTGCGAGTGGACCAGACATGCAGTGGACGACATCGATGCGACCACGGGTGGGCCGCCGGATCACGGGAATGGTCCTATACGGTGCGCTGGTATCATTGGTGACGCCAACGAGTGCCGCCGGTGACACGGTGGCTGCCGAGACCGAACCGCGCTGGGAGCTCGGGGTGGGAGCCGCCCCGTTGACCGTGCCGGCCTATCCGGGGTCATCGCAGCAGCGCTATTTCGTGTTCCCCCTTCCCATTGTCGTCTATCGTAGCGATTGGCTGCGTGTCGACCGCGACGGAGTCAAAGGTTTCCTCTGGGACACCGAGCGCGCGGAGCTCGATATCAGCTTGGACGGGGCCGTGCCCGTCGAGGCCCGCGATGACGGGCCACGCGAAGGCATGGCCGCGCTCGATCCGCTGGTCGAGCTCGGTCCATCGCTCAACATCGAGCTGGCCCGCTGGGACGAGCGCAGCTGGGAGCTGCAGTTACCGGTTCGTGCCGCCATTAGTGTCAGCGGCTCGCGCATTGCCCACCAGGGCTGGAAGTTCCACCCGCAGCTCCATTACGACGCGCGTAACTGGGCGGGCGGCTGGAACATCGGTTTAAGCGCCGGCCCCAAGTTCGCTACACGGAGGCTCCACGGCTATTACTATGATGTCCCACCAGCCGACGCTCGCTCCGATCGCCCCGCCTTCGACGCCGCTGGCGGTTATAGTGGCGTGTCCCTGGTCGCCAGCGCGAGCCGCCGATTCGACGATGTCTGGCTCGGCTCGTTCGTGCGCTACGAGAATCTATCCGGCGCGCGTTTCGAGGACAGTCCGCTCGTGGAGACCGCGCATGCGGTGAGTGCCGGGCTCGTGGTCACTTGGATTCTGTGGCGCTCCGAGGAGGAGGTGACCGTCAAGCGCCGGGGCGGCGCGGGCGTTCAGTGACATGGGCGCGGCGCTGGCCGACGGCCGATGGAACCGGAAGGGGAGAGCATGATTGGGAAGTGGGCTCGCCGAGGACGACGGCAGGCGCTGTTACCCGCAATGGCGCCGTTAAGAGCTAGCCGGCCTTGGTGGGCTGTCTTGGCCTTGGCCGCTATGGCGCTCGCGCTCACCGCGTGTACGAGCGCGTTGTTCAGCCCTGTGCGCGGCCCGACGCTGCAGGACACGGATGGGGGAGTGGATCACCGGTACGTGCGCTTCGAGACGGCGGACGATGTCACGCTCGAAGGCTGGTTCCTCCAGGCCGAAAATCCGGTCGGCACCATCGTCTTCGCGGACGGGGCTGAGAACGCCCGCCACCATATCGATACCGTGGCTTGGCTCCCTCGTCATGGCTACAACGTGCTTTTGTTCAACTATCGCGGTTATGGGGGCTCAGGGGGCATGCACAGCATGGCCGGTTTCCACCGCGATCTTCGTGCCGCCGTTGGTGAGGCCGGACGCCTCGACGCGCTTGCCCGCGGGCGGGTCGTGGTCTTCGGTCAGAGCCTAGGCGGCGCGATCGCCACGGTGGTGACCTCGCGACTACCCCCGGAGGCGCGGCCGGGCGTCCTCGTGGTCGATAGCGCCCCTGCGAATTACCGCCGCGTGGTGCGCGAGAAGTTGAGCGCGTCTTGGCTCACATGGCCCTTGCACGTACCGCTTTCCTGGCTGGTAACGGACGCGTTTGCGGCCGAGGCGGCCGTGGCGGACTTGCCGCGCCTTCCGACGCTTTGGATAAGCAATCCGGGCGATCAAACGGTAGCGGCGCATCATACGCGCCGATTGTATCGGCGTGCCCCGGAGCCAAGCGCGCATTGGCGCATCCGGGCGCGCGAGCATATCGCGACGCTCGATCGCCGCCCGGCGCGGCGGGCGTTCGCCGACTGGCTCGATCGGGCCGTGATCGATCGCCGGGCTCGGCCGGCGCCGGAACCCGCGCATTACGCCGCGGACGCGGGCCAGTCCGGCGCCCGCGGCAAGCGCCCGTGACTGCGCGCGCTCGCCGTCGTCGCGGTCAACCGTGTTGCGCGTAGCGCTTGATCTTGTCGTGGAGGTCGTCGGCGATCTCGATGCCCTCGCTAGCGGTGCGCTCGCGGGCGCGCAGGCGCCCTTGGCCCGGTAAGCGGGTCCCTTCCTGCGATTCGATGGCACCGAGCAGATGCTCGAGGCGCTCGCGGAAGGCGTCACCGGCGAAGACCTCCGGGTGGATGCCGATGAAGAATTGCCCGGTGCGGGGCGAGCCGCCTTCGTTGGTGGCGAACGAAGAGGCGTCGATGGCGAAATTCGACCCCGTCACCGCGGCGGCCAGGATCTCGACGACCAAGGCGATCCCCGAGCCCTTGTGACCGCCCATGGGCAGCATCGACCCCTCGAGCGCGGTGCCGGGATCGGTTGTGGGCTGCCCGTCCGGGCCGAGCGCCCATCCTTCGGGGATCGATTCGCCCTTTTGCTTGTGCACCACGATCTCGCTCTTGGCGACGACCGAGGAGGATTGGTCGATGACCAGGGGGGCGCCTTCGCTACGGGGGACCGCGCACGCGAGCGGGTTGGTGCCGAAGACGGGCTGGGCGCCTCCCCAGGGCGCGATCGAAGCAGGGGCGTTGACGAAGCCCAGGGCGACGAGGCCCGCGTCGGCGATGCGCTCGACGTGATAGCCGACCACGCCGCAGTTGTACGAGTTGGTCACGGCCAGCCCGGCGAGCCCGGTCTCGCGAGCCAACGGCAGGAATTGCCCGAGCCCGAGGTCGATGGCGGGATGGGCGAAACCGTCCCGGGCGTCGACACGGATGCCGCTGGAGGCGACGCGCTCGGCCGTTGCATCGGCCTGGCCGTCGATCTTGCCGCAACGGGCATGCTCGCAGTAGGTGGGTAGGCGGGCGAGGCCGTGGCTGTGGATGCCATCGGCCTCGCTGGCGACGACCGAGCGCGTGACCGCTCGGGCGTTGTCCTCGCGCACGCCGCTGGCAACCAAGGCCGCTTGGGTGAGCTCATCCACCTGCTCGAGCGTCAGTCGTACCGCCATCGAGCTCTCCTCCCAGTGCCGCAAATCGAGTGACGAGATATTGCGGTAGTGTACCCGAGGGCAGATGTTGGGCCGAAGCCTTTGACCTAATCGAACAATGGTTTGGGCTTATCGTTTTGCCGCCGAGGCGCACGCGAGCGGGTGGTGACAGGGCCGCACGGACGGCCGCATTGCGCTGGCGCGGGAGGCCAACCCTTGCGTGACGGGGCCACCGGATCGGCGGCCGCGGTTGTTGTTCCGCTAGGGTGGGGGCCGTACCATCCTCCCAACGCGCTCGCATACATCGCTCAACGGCGCCGGGTCGCCTGCACCCTCGGCGCGCTGGGCGGAGCCTTCATCGAAGCCGCCGGATAACCGAGGAATCGCGATGCAAACGACACAAGGCTTCACCGGCACTGTGGGGGCCACTCCATTGATCCGCTTGCCCCGTGTCAGCCGCGAGACCGGCTGCGAGATCCTCGGCAAGGCGGAATTCCTCAATCCGGGCGGCTCGGTCAAGGATCGTGCGGCCATGGGCATCGTCGATACGGCGGAGGCGCGGGGTGAGCTCGAGCCCGGCGGCACCGTGATCGAGCCCACCGCCGGCAACACGGGCATCGGGCTGACGCACATCTGTAATGAGCGCGGCTACCGTTGCGTCATCGTCATCCCCGATACGCAGTCGCGCGAGAAGATCGATCTGCTGCGGATTTTGGGCGCGGAGGTGCGCCCGGTGCCGGCCAAGCCGTACGCCGATCCGGGCAACTATCAGCACATCGCGCGCCGGCTGGCCGAGGAGACACCCAACGCCATCTACGCGGGCCAGTTCGACAATACGGCCAATCGCGACGCGCACTACCGCACCACCGGGCCCGAGCTGTGGGCGGAGACGGACGGCCAGCTCGACGCGTTCGTCGCCGCCACGGGCACCGGCGGCACACTCGCCGGTGTTTCGCGCTACATGAAGGAGCAAAACGACGGCGTCCGGATCGTCCTCAACGACCCGCCGGGAAGCGCGCTCTACAACTGGGTGAAGGAGGGCGAGCTCAAGTCCCTCGGCGGTGGCTCGATCACCGAGGGTATCGGGACGAGCCGGGTGACCAGCAATCTGGAAGGCACGGCCATCGACGACGCCGTCATGCCCAGCGACCAGGACGCGGTCGAGTGGGTGTATCGCTTGCTCGATGAGGAAGGCTTGTTCCTGGGCGGCTCGAGTGGCCTCAATGTCGCCGCCAGCGTCGCGGTCGCGCGCGAGCTCGGCCCGGGCCACACCATCACGACGATCCTCTGCGACAGCGGCGCGCGTTACCAGTCGCGCTTGTTCGATCCCGACTGGCTACGCGAGCGCAGCCTGACACCGCCGCGGCGCTGAC
Organism: uncultured Ectothiorhodospiraceae bacterium; assembly: GCA_964442145.1. Classification (GTDB taxonomy): domain Bacteria; phylum Pseudomonadota; class Gammaproteobacteria; order XJ16; family Halofilaceae; genus Halofilum. The sequence goes on from CAYTWS010000022.1 coordinate 6,423, forward strand.
CCGCACGAGCCCAGGACCCCCGCTCGGGCGCGCGTGGCCAATGCGGGTGCGTGTGGGCAACCCCGAGACGGCCTCGCCCGGCCGGCACCTACCACGGGTGGCGCTCGCCCTCCCATGTGAAGAACAAGCTCGTATCCGCGAGGGTTAGCCGGTCGATCACCCCGATCATGCCGGCGACCGACTCGTCCGGGCTCAGGGCCGCATGCGGACCGCCTAGATCCGTGCGCACCCAACCGGGGTGCAGCGCGGCGACGGTGATGCCATCGTCGCGTAGGTCGTGGGCGGTGGCCCGCGTGAGCATGTTCAGGGCCGCCTTGCTCGAGGCGTAGCTGTAGTGGCGGCCATAGTCCTTTTTCTCGAGCGACCCCATCGACGACGAGATATTGATGATCCGGGGCGCCTCGGTGCGGCAGAGCAGGGGATAGCAGCGCTGCGCGACCATCATCGGGGCGATCGCGTTGGCGGCGAACACCGCGTGCATGCCGGGCGCGGTCAGATTGGCGAATGCCTCGCCGCGCGGCGAGACGCCGGCGTTGTTGATGAGCACATCGAGCGAGCCATCGTCGTCACCGGCGACGTGCGCGACCGCGTCGTCGATGCTCGCCTCGTCGGTGACGTCGAGGGCCAAAACGGTGATCGCTCGCGGGTATTCGCCGGCCAGGCGTCGTAGCGCTTCGGCGTCGCCGGGACGGCGACAGCCCGCGAACACGCGTGCCCCGCGCCGGGCGTAGTGTTGGACGAAGGTCCAGCCCAGGCCCCGGTTGGCCCCGGTGACCAGCACGCGCTCGTTCGTCATGGGTCACGCTTCCCCGGAGTGATCAACGGTGTCAGCGACCGTCGACGGTCACCGTTACCCGCCGTGGATAGCCGCGGTAGCGGTGCTCCCAGACGTAGATCCCCTGGTAGCGCCCGAGCCCCAGGCGCCCGTCGGTGACGGGGATGGTCAGATCGGAGTGTGTGAGCACGGTGCGCACGTGGGCCGACATGTCGTCGTTGCCCTCGGCGAGGTGGTCGAACTCGCGGTCGTCGTCGGTGACGAGCTGGCCGAAGAAGCGCTCCAGATCGCCGCGCACGTCGGGGTCGACGTTCTCGCACAGCATCAGGGAAGCGCTGGTGTGGTGCAGGAACACATGCGCCAAGCCCGTGGTGTAGCCGGCCGCGGCGACCGCTTGCTCGACCTCGCGCGTGATCTCGTGGGTCTCGCGGGCGCTCGTCTCGACGGTCAAGCGCTGTTGATGCATGAGCCTCCCATCACGGCTGCAGCAGGGCCCACTGCCACGTGTGCCCGTCGAACCAAATCAACTCGCGATCGTGCTGGCGGTACTGGCGCTCGTGCCAGAACTCGATCTGGTGCGGCACCACCCGGAAGCCCGACCAAAACGGCGGGCGCGGGATGGTTTGATCCGCGAAATGCTCGCGATACGCCTCGAGCCGGCGCTCGTATTCGTCACGCTCGGCCATGGGGGCGGACTGCTGCGAGGCCCACGCCCCGAGCTGGCTCTCGCGCGGGCGCTTGGCCCAGTAGGCATCGGCCTCGGTGTCGCTGACGCGCTGGGCGCGTCCCTCGATCCGGACCTGGCGCGCCAGGGACTGCCACAAGAAGAGCAGGGCGGCTTGGGGGTTGTCCGCGAGCTCTTGGCCCTTGCGCGATTGCAGGTTGGTGTAGAAGACGAAGCCACGCCGGCCATAGTCCTTGAGCAGGACCGTCCGCAGCGACGGCTGACCGCTGGGGGCAGCCGTCGCCAATAGCATGGCCGTCTTCTCGCCGGGCTCGCTCGACTGCGCCTGCTGGAACAGGTGCTCGAAGCGCTCGATCGCCTCGTTGTAGAGGGCCTCGCCCGATTGCACCATGGGTCAGGCGGGCTCCTTGGTGGCGGCCAGATGGCGCAGCACGTACTGCAGGATCCCGCCCTGGCGGTAGTATTCGCGCTCCTTGGGCGTCATCAACCCGACCTTCGCGTCGAACTCGATCGCATCGCCGCTGTCGCGACGCGCGGTGACCTTGACCGTATCGGCGTCGCCGCCGTTGAGGCCCGCGATGTCGTAGGTCTCGGTGCCCACGAGGCCCAGGCTCTCGGCGTTCTGGCCCTCTTGGAACAACAACGGCAGCACGCCCATGCCGATCAGGTTGGAGCGGTGGATGCGCTCGAAGCTCTCCGCGATCACGGCCTCGACCCCGAGGAGTTTGGTCCCCTTGGCGGCCCAGTCGCGCGACGACCCCGTGCCATACTCCTTGCCCGCGATGACGACCAACGGCACGCCATCGCTGCGATAGCGCATCGCGGCATCGAATATCCACATCTGCTCGCCGCTGGGCTGGTGGATCGTGATCCCGCCCTCGGTACCCGGTGCCAGGAGGTTGCGTAGGCGGATGTTGGCGAACGTCCCGCGCATCATCACCTCGTGGTTGCCGCGGCGCGATCCGTACGAGTTGAAATCGCGCGGCTCGACGCCTTGCTCCATCAGCCAACGCCCCGCCGGGCTGTTCTTGGCAATGGCGCCGGCCGGGGAGATGTGGTCGGTAGTGACACTGTCGCCGAGCAAAGCGAGAGCGCGGGCGCCTTTGATGTCGGGGACCTCGGCCGGCGCGTCGGGGATGCCCTCGAAGAAGGGCGGACGCTTGACGTAAGTGGAATCGGGATCCCACTGATAGAGCTCGCCCTCGGGCACCTGCAGGCTGTTCCAGTTGTCGTCGCCGCCGAAGACCTTGGAGTAGTTCGACTCGAACATGCCCGGATCGATGTGCTGGGTGATCATCTCCTGGATCTCTTGCGGCGAGGGCCAGATGTCCTGGAGATAGACGTCGCTGCCTTGCTCGTCCTTGCCCAACGGCTCCTCGTACATGTCGCAATCCATCGTGCCGGCGAGCGCATAGCTCACGACCAGCGGCGGCGACGCCAGGAAGTTCATGCGCACATCGGGATGGATCCGGCCCTCGAAATTGCGGTTGCCGGAGAGCACGGAGCAGCAGACGAGATCGTGATCGTGGATGGCGTCGCTGATCTCGGGGCGAAGTGGCCCCGAGTTGCCAATACAGGTGGTGCAGCCGTAGCCGACCAAGTAAAAGCCCAGCTGCTCCAGATCGTCCATCAAGCCCGTGCGGTGCAGGTAGTCGGTCACGACCTTGGAGCCGGGCGCGAGGCTCGTCTTCACCCACGGCTTGACCGGCAGCCCGCGCTGCAGGGCATTACGTGCCAGAAGCCCCGCGCCGATCATCACCGCCGGGTTGGAGGTGTTGGTGCAGCTCGTAATGGCGGCGATGACGACATCGCCGTCGTTGAGCTCGAACTGATCGCCGTCCATCTCGACCTCGGCGACGCCGCGCGGCTCGGCTTGCACGGCGCCCACCGCCGTCGCACCGCCTTCCTCCTCGAAGCGCGCCTCGTTGTTCGACCGGTTGGCGCGCTCCTCGAGCATGGGCTCGAGGTGGTGATGGAACGTCTTCTTGGCGTCCTGCAGCGTGATTCGGTCTTGCGGGCGCTTCGGCCCGGCGATGCAGGGCTCGACGTCGCCCAGATCCAGCTCGAGGATGTCGGTGTATTCGGGATCCTCGTCGCCGTCCGAGCGCCAAAGGCCTTGAGCGCGCGCGTACTGCTCGACCAGCTCGATCTGCTCCTCGCTGCGGCCCGTGAGCTCGAGGTAGCGCAGGGTCTCTTGGTCCATCGGGAAGATCGCGCAGGTCGAGCCGAACTCGGGTGACATGTTGCCCAGCGTGGCCCGGTCGGCCAGCGGCAGCTGCGACAGCCCGTCACCGAAGAACTCGACGAAGCGCCCGACCACCCCCTTGTCGCGCAGCATCTGGGTGACGGTGAGCACCAGGTCGGTCGCGGTCGCGCCCTTGGGCAGCTCGCCGGTCAGCTTGAAGCCGATGACCTGGGGCAGCAGCATCGTGATGGGCTGGCCCAGCATCGCCGCCTCGGCCTCGATCCCGCCGACGCCCCAGCCGAGCACGCCCAGGCCATTGATCATGGTCGTGTGCGAGTCGGTGCCCACCAGCGTATCGGGGTAGGCCTCGAGCACGCCGTCGCGCTGCTCGCCGAAGACCACGCGGGCGAGGTACTCGAGGTTGACCTGGTGGACGATGCCCGTGTTGGGCGGTACCACCTTGAAGTTGTCCAGTGCCTGCTGACCCCACCGGAGGAACTTGTAGCGCTCCTTGTTGCGCTCGAACTCGATCTCCGTGTTGCGCTCGAGCGCCTGCGGATTGCCGTAGACATCGACCTGGATGGAGTGGTCGACCACGAGCTCGGCGGGCGAGAGCGGATTGATCTGCTTGGGATCGCCGCCGAGCGTCTGCATGGCTTCGCGCATGGCCGCGAGGTCGACGACCGCGGGCACCCCGGTGAAGTCCTGGAGCACCACGCGCGCGGGGGTGAAGGCGATCTCTTGGGTCGGCTCGGCCTTCGGGTCCCAGTTGACCAGGGCATCGATCTCGTTGCGGGTGACGGTCTCGCCGTCCTCGTGGCGCAGCAGATTCTCCAGCAGCACGCGCAGCGAGTAGGGCAGCCGCCGAATCTGGCGATCGTCGGCGACGGCGTTCAGGCGATAGATCCGGTAGTCCCGGCCGTTGACCTGGAGCGAAGAACGCGCCTCGTTGTTTCCTGTCATGACTCCTCCGGCGTGCTGCGGGTGGGCCTCGGTGGCAGCCGAGCCCAGTCCCCGGATTATACGGGCAAATGGGTCCGATCATCGATGATGGCCCGGGCTCGGGCAAAGCCACCTCCACTGGATGTTAACGGATGCAATATTTGGTGCATAAACAGGTGGATAAGGTCGTTATTTGGAGTTATTTGTTAAATAATGCCTTATTAGCGGTTATCCCGGTTATAAGCCCGTGAATCAATGGGTTGAGTAACGATCTTGACTTGTTTTCCAAGAAAGCCCATTCGCCTGACCGAGGGGGTATAGGCACAATCTATCGAACGGTGGCGTACTGGCCACGCGCCCTTCGGCTCGCTCAGGCGCTGGCGGCCGCACCAGCGATCGAAGGGGTGTCGTTGGGCTCGTTCAGGCCGACACGAGCGACGAGGGTGCCTTTCGGGCGCGATTGGGTGAGCGCAGGTGTGCGATCGGTGGGGCAAACCGGGTGGCGGCCGGTTTCGTTCCGGCAGCCAGCGAATCTCAGGGTAAACCCCCATTCATGGATGGCTAACGTTGATCAAAGCGCTATCATCGGGCGCTACCAACCCCTGCGCGTGCGATGACGCTGCATGGGGCGACATCGGGTGCAGGCCATTGCCTCC
>CAYTWS010000023.1:0-11618 GCA_964442145.1 uncultured Ectothiorhodospiraceae bacterium
CCATCGTGCTCGCCCCCAACACCGGCATCGGCGTCAACGTCGTCTTCGGCCTGGTCGAGCAGGCGGCCCGCGCCGTCGGCACCGACTACGACGTCGAGATCGTCGAGGCCCACCATCGCCACAAGGTCGACGCGCCCTCGGGCACGGCCCTGCGCCTGGGCGAGGCGGCGGCCGAGGCGCGCGGCCAGGACTTCGATGGCAACGCCGTCTATACGCGCCACGGCCACACGGGCGAGCGCGAGCGCGGCACGATCGGCTTCGCCACGGTGCGCGGCGGCGAGATCGTGGGCGAGCACACCGTCGTCCTGGCGGGCGAGGCCGAGCGCATCGAGATCACGCATCGCGCCCAGAGCCGCAGTGTGTTCGCCCAGGGGGCGATGCGGGCGGCGGCCTGGATCGTCGACCAAAAGCCCGGCCTCTTTGATATGCAGGATGTGCTCGATCTGCGCAGCCGCTGACGGCGGCGGCACCCTTGCGACGCTGTTGATCACCGAACAAAGGAGCATCAAGTGACCACGATTGCAGCGGTCTTTCCCGGCCAAGGCTCACAGCACACCGGCATGCTGGCCGAGCTCGCCGAGCACTACGGCGAGATCCGATCCACCTTCGACCAAGCCAGCGAGGTCCTGGGCGAGGACTTGTGGCGCATCGCCCAAGACAACCCCGATGACCAGCTCAACAGCACCCGCCATACCCAGCCGGCGATGCTCGCGGCCGGCGTGGCGTGCGCGCGCGTCTGGCACGCCGCGGGCGGTCCGGCTCCGACGTTCGCCGCGGGCCACAGCCTGGGTGAGTACAGCGCGCTGGTGACCGCGGGTGTGCTGGACTTCGCCGACGCGGTCGCGGTGGTCGCAGCGCGGGCGCGCTTGATGCAGGAGGCGGTCGGTGCGGGCGAGGGCGGTATGGCGGCGATCATCGGCCTCGACGACGACACCGTGGCCGCCTTGTGCGAGTCGGTCGCGGAGGGCCGGGTCGTCGAGCCGGTCAACTACAACGCACCGGGGCAAGTCGTCATCGCCGGCCACGCCGATGCCGTGCAAACGGCGATGCAGACGGCCTCCGACCAAGGGGCCAAGCGGGTAGTCGAGCTCGCCGTGTCCGTACCGGCCCACAGCTCGCTCATGAAAGAGGCGGCGGACGCCCTGACCCCGATCCTGGAGAGCACGACCTTCCATGCGCCGACCATTCCGGTGATCCACAATGTCGACGCCGCCGAGCGCAACGACGCCGGCGCGATCCGCGAAGCGCTACGGCGCCAGCTGTACAATCCGGTGCGCTGGACCGAGTCCGTCGCCGCGCTCGAGCGGCGCGGGGCGACGCAGCTGCTCGAGCTGGGGCCGGGTAAAGTGCTAACCGGGCTGGCACGGCGGATCAACCGCCGCTTGCCGGCGGCGTCGGTGGAAGATCCAGCGAGTCTGGACAAGGCTTTGGCTGCGTGCGCAGGAGATACCCGATGAGTCTGGACAACGAGATCGCGCTGGTGACGGGCGCGACCCGCGGCATCGGCCGTGCGATCGCGCTCGAGCTCGGCGCTCGCGGGGCCACCGTCATCGGCACGGCCACCAGCGACGACGGCGCCCAACGCATCGATCGGGCCCTCCAAGAGGCGGGCATCACCGGCGCCGGCCGCGCCCTCGATGTCACCGACCGCGCGCAGGTCGACTCCGTGGTCAAAGAGATCGGCGCCACATTCGGCCCGGTGACGGTCTTGGTGAACAATGCCGGCATCACGCGAGACAACCTCCTCATGCGCATGAAGGACGAGGAGTGGGAGTCGGTCATCGACACCAATCTCAACGCGATCTTCCGCGTCTCGCGCGCCTGCCTGCGCGGCATGATGAAAGCGCGCCGCGGCCGCATCATCAACGTGGCATCGGTGGTCGCCACGACCGGCAATCCCGGCCAGGCCAACTACGCCGCCGCGAAGGCGGGCATGATGGGCTTCGGCAAATCGCTCGCCCGCGAGCTGGGCGCGCGCGGGATCACGGTGAACACCCTGGCCCCGGGTTTCATCGATACGGACATGACGCGCGGCCTGCCCGAGGACTACCGCAGTGGCCTGCTCGAGCAAGTCCCGGTGGGGCGTTTCGGCGACCCCCACGAGGTCGCCTATGCGTGCGCCTTCCTCGCCGCCCCGGAGGCGGCCTACATCACGGGCCAGACGCTGCACGTCAACGGCGGCCTGCACATGGAATGAGGCCACGCAAGAGCTAAAGACTCATTCTACAAAAGCGCCGTAACTAGCTGATTAGAGTGTCTTTAGAAAAGCATCGACAAGACCGGTTGCGGCGACGCATCGTGGGTAGATCGCCCGGACCGATTGCCCTACAATACGCCGCACGCTAGGTTGCCTGGCTGCACGATAAAGAGCGGAGGACCAACCCGAGATGAGTAGTGTTGAAGAGCGCGTGAAGAAAATTGTCGTCGAGCAGCTCGGCGTCAAAGAAGAAGAAGTAACCAATGCCGCCTCGTTCGTCGACGATCTCGGCGCGGACTCGCTGGACACCGTCGAGCTGGTCATGGCGCTCGAGGAGGAGTTCGAGTGCGAGATCCCGGATGAGGAAGCCGAGAAGATCACGACGGTCCAGCAAGCGATCGATTACATCAATCAGCATCTCGGCTGACGGGTGGTCTTCCGGGTCGCCCGTGTAGCGGGCGACCAGCCCGCTGGGCCGGCGGCCCGCGGATCGCGCATCGATGGGCCGGCGGGCTAGATGCCCCGGCGGCCCTACCGTGAACGGGAAACGGCACTGTTGAGCAAGCGACGCGTGGTAGTCACCGGCCTCGGCACCGTTTCGCCGGTCGGTCATACGGTATCGAGCAGCTGGGAGAGCATCCTCGCTGGCCGCACCGGTATGGCACCGATCGACTGGTTCGACACCAGCCGTTTCTCCGTCACCTTCTCGGCATCGGTCAAGGATTTCGATACGCAGGCCTACTTGTCGCCCAAGGAGGCGCGCAAGATGGGCTTGTTCATCCACTATGGGATGGGTGCCGGGATCCAAGCCATCGAGGACAGCGGTCTGTCGATCGGTGATGACAACCGCGACCGCATCGGTGTCTCGATCGGCTCGGGCATCGGTGGCATCCCCGAGATCGAGCAAGCCGGAGAGACCTTCGAGCGCGGCGGTCCGCGCAAGCTCTCGCCCTTCCTGATCCCCATGACCATCAGCAACATGGTCGCGGGGAATCTATCGATCCGCTACGGGCTCGAGGGACCCAACCTCTCGATCGTTACGGCGTGCACCACGGGCACGCACAATCTGGGTGACGCCAGCCGCATCATCGAGTACGGCGATGCCGACGTCATGGTCGCCGGCGGCGCCGAGATGGCGACCTCGAAGCTCTGCCTCGGCGGCTTCGCCGCAGCCAAGGCGCTGTCGACGCGCAACGACGAGCCCGAGCGGGCGAGCCGTCCTTGGGATGTCGAGCGCGACGGCTTCGTCCTCGGCGACGGCGCGGGTGTCATGGTGCTCGAGGAATACGAGCACGCCGTCGCCCGGGGCGCGCCCATCTACGCCGAGCTCGTCGGCTACGGCATGAGCGCCGATGCCCACCACATGACGCAGCCCGCGGCCAACGGCGCCGGAGCGGCTCGGTGCATGCGCAACGCACTCGACCACGCGGGGCTGGCGCCGCAAGAGGTCGACTACATCAACGCCCACGGCACCTCGACCCAGGTCGGCGACGTCGCCGAGGTCGAGGCGGTCAAGGGCGTCTTCGGTGACCACGCCTACGACCTCGCCATGAGCTCGACCAAGTCGATGACGGGCCACTTGCTCGGGGCCGCCGGCGGCGTCGAGGCGGTCTTCTCGGTACTGGCCTTGCGCGACCAAGTCGCACCGCCCACGGTGAATCTGGATCAACCGGACGAGGGCTGCGATCTCGACCTGGTCCCACGCGAGGCGCGATCGATGCCGATGGACACCGTGCTCACCAACTCGTTCGGCTTCGGCGGGACGAACGGGACGCTGGTCTTCCGCAGCGTCTGAGGCACCGAGACGGGATTTCGTGTGAGCGCGACGCCCTCGCCCGGCGAACCTCGAACGGTCGTCAACGGCTCGCTGGGTGGGTGCATCGATACCCACGATCGCGGTTTCATGCTGGGCGACGGCGTATTCGAGACGATGCGGGTCGCCGACGGCCGGGTCGCCCGACGCCGGCACCACTTCGAGCGACTCCATGGCGGTTGCCGGGCGCTCGGCTTCGCCGCCCCCGCTGAATCGGTGCTCGCCGAGGACTGCGCCTTGGCAATCGGGCAGGGCGATCAGGGTGTGCTGCGCCTGACCGTCACCCGGGGCCCGGGCCCCCGCGGCTATGCGCCGCCGCGAGAGCCCGCGCCCACCCGGGTGGCATCATTCCAACCGGGGCTGCCGCCGGCCCGCCACGATGGGCTGGCGCTGCGCTGGTGCAGCACGCGTCTGGCATGCCAGTCGCGACTGGCCGGTTGGAAGCATCTCAATCGCTTGGAACAGGTGATGGCGCGTAGCGAGTGGGACGACCCGGCCATCGACGAAGGCGTCATGTGCAGCGTCGACGACCGCGCCGTCGAGTGCACCAGCAGCAACCTCTTTTGGGTGCGCGGTGACCAGCTCGTCACCCCATCATTGCACGACTGCGGTGTCGCCGGCGTGATGCGCGCGCGGGTCATGGAGCGCGCGCGCGCCCTCGGCCGGGACCTTGCCATCCGTGACGCCGCCCCCGCCGAGCTCACCCGCGCCGACGAGGTGTTCATCACCAGCGCCGTTCGCGGCATCGCCGCCGTACGCGCCCTGGGCTCGACGACATTCGATGCCCCCGGGCCAGTCACCAGCGCCCTTATGCACGATGCCTTCGAGGGCCCATGAGTAAGCGCAGGCTTCGTCCATCGCTGATCGCGTGCGCGGTCGCCCTGGTGGTCGCCGTCGGCGCCGGTATCGCCGCCGCCGACGTGTTCCGTTTCCTCCACTCGCCGCTCGACAACGTGGGCGACGACGGCATCGTCTATCGCGTCGAGCCGGGCACGCCCGTCGCCGACATCGCGCGCGAGCTAACCGAGCGCGGTATCATCGAGCACCCGCTGTACCTGCGTCTCGCGGCCCGTGTGACGGGCGCGGCGCGGCGCATCCAAGCGGGTGAGTATCGAATCGAGCCCCGGCTCACGCCCTATCGCCTTCTCGCCAAGCTCGAGCAGGGGCAGGTCATACAGCACTCGATCACGATCATCGAGGGCTGGACGTTCGATCGAGTCCGACGGGCACTCAGAGACCATGACGCGCTACGCGTCGAGCTGGCGGATCGCTCCCCCCAGCAAATCATGGACGCGCTCGGTTACCCGGGACAGCATCCGGAGGGGCGCTTGTTCCCGGACACGTACTCGTTCCCTCGGGGCACTAGCGACCGCGAGATCCTGGAGCGGGCCTACCAGCGGATGGAGACGGTGCTCGCGCAGGCGTGGGCGGATCGGGTCGAGGGCCTGCCGCTCGACGGGCCCTACGAGGCGCTGATTCTGGCCTCCATCGTCGAACGCGAGACCGCCGTTGCATCGGAGCGTCGACGCATCGCGGGCGTGTTCGTCGAACGTCTCGACCGGGGGATGCGCTTACAAACGGATCCGACCGTCATCTACGGTCTGGGTGACGACTACGACGGCGATATCACCTACGAGCATCTGCGCACGGATACGCCGTACAACACCTATACGCGTGCCGGTCTGCCACCCACACCCATCGCCATGCCGTCGAAGGCCTCGATCGAGGCGGCGGTCGATCCCGAGAGCCGCGGTGAGCTGTATTTCGTGTCAACGGGCGAGGGCGAGCATGTATTCTCCAAGACCCTCGAGGAGCACCGCGAGGCCGTCGACAAGTACCAGCTCAATCGCCACAGCCGCGACAACGGGGGGTGACCGGTTTGGACAGGCGGGGGCGTTTCATAACGCTCGAAGGCATCGAGGGCGTCGGTAAGTCGTCCCACGTGGCCGGGCTACGCCGTATGCTGGAGCGAGCCGGCCATACGGTCGATGCCACGCGGGAGCCGGGCGGGACCCCCTTGGCCGACCGCATCCGCGAGCTCGTCTTGGCACCGGGCGACGAGCTCCCCTGTGCCGATGCCGAGCTGCTACTGATCTTCGCGGCCCGTGCCGAGCACTTGGCCAAGCGGGTCCGGCCCGCGCTCGAGGCCGGCCGCTGGGTCCTGTGCGACCGCTTCACCGATGCCACCTACGCCTACCAAGGCGGCGGCCACGGGGTCTCGGCCCAGCGCATCGAGGCCATCGAGTCCTGGGTGCAGGGGAGCCTCCAGCCCGACTGCACGCTCTTGCTCGACGCCCCGGTCGACACCGCCCTGGCACGCGCGCACGGCCGGGCAGGCGATAGTGACCGCTTCGAGGCGGAGAGCCGGGCGTTCTTCGAGCGCGCCCGTGCCACCTACCTGGAGCGCGCGCGCAGCGCACCCGAGCGATTCCGCATCGTCGATGCCACGGGCTCGGTCGAGCAGGTCCAGTATCGGCTCGCCGAAGCGCTTACGGACTGCATCGATGGCGCATGACGCGGTCTATCCCTGGCAGCGCGAGCAGTGGCGGCGCCTCGTGCGCAATCGGGCCGCCGATCGGCTGTCCCATGCGCTGCTGATTGCCGGGCCCGGGGGCACCGGGCTGCGCGCGTTTGCCGAGGCGTGGAGCCAGGCCCTGTTGTGCCGCGCCGGGGCGACGGCCGCCCCTTGTGGCGCGTGCCGGGGCTGTCACCTCTACGCCGCCGGCACACACCCCGATGCCTTGCACATCGAGCCCAGCGAGGCCGGTAAAGCGATCTCGATCGATGCCATCCGCGCACTCACCGAACGCCTTGCCCTCACCGGTAGTGACGCGACCAAGGTCGCGCTCATCGATCCGGCCGAGGCGCTGACCACCGCCGCTGCCAACAGCGTCCTCAAGACCCTGGAGGAACCCCCGGGGGGCGCCCACCTGGTACTGGTCTCACGCCGGGTGGCTCGCCTGCCCGCGACCGTGCGAAGCCGGTGCCAGCGCATGGCGTTCGGGCTTCCCGAGCACGATACGGCGCTGCAGTGGCTGCAAGCGCAAGCCGTGGATGGCGCCGAGACCTGGCTCGCACGTGCCGGCGGCGCGCCCGTATGGGCTCGTGACTACGCCCGCGCCGACACCGATACAGGCGCTCGAGCGGAGACGGCCGTCGACCGGCTGCTGACCGCCCTCGAGCGCGGCGCCGTGCCGTCGGCCGCACATGGCGATGGCGATGTGCCATTGACCGTATCGGTGCCCGCACTAACGGCCGCGGTGGAGGATTTACTGCGGCTGCAATACGCCCCGCAAGCGAGTCATCTACGCTGGCCCGAGCACCGCGAGCGCATGCAAGCCCTGGTGGCGCAATTGGACGGGCCCGCCTTATTCGACTATCTTGAGGCACTGTATCGCTCCGTACCCGGGGCGAGTAGCTCGCTGCGCGCCGACACGCAATACCTGGGGCTCCTCGCCGATGGCGCGGCCATCGGCACAGCCTCGAGCCGATCAAGGGGGTAAACCATGGCCGAAGGCGGCGGTCGTCAGGGCATTATGTCGTTGACCATCAAGGACAAAGGTGCGCTCTACGCGGCCTATATGCCCTTCATCAAGAACGGCGGCCTGTTCATTCCGACGAACAAGCCCTATAAGTATGGCGACGAGGTCTTCATGCTCTTGACGCTCATGGACGACAAGGAGCGTCTCCCCGTTGCGGGCAAGATCGTTTGGGTCACGCCACACGGCGCTCAGGGCAACAAAACCGCCGGGATCGGCGTCCAGTTCTCGGACCAGGACAACGGCGCAACCAAGAAGAAGATCGAGACCTATCTCGCGGGCGCGCTCGAGGCCGACCGACCCACCCACACGATGTAGCCTCACGCAATGGGGCCGGCGCCCGCGCCGGCCCGCACAGGCCCGATCAGCCCGAGTCGCCGCGCTGCTGGCGATAGCGCAACGGCCCGCCCGTGAATGGCGCGAAACCGCACCCGAAGACCGCGCCAGCGTCGACCAGATCGCCATCGGCGACCACCCGATCATCGCGGCAGCGCACGGCCTCGTCGAGCAGGGGCTCGGCCAATTCGCGCCCAAGCGTCTCGAGCTCGCCCGCGCTCATCGAAACACGCTTGCGGTCGGGCTCACCCTTGCGGTCATACGTATAGAAGCCGCGCCCGGTCTTGTGGCCGAGATCGCCCGCCTCCACGCGATCACGCAGGGCCGCGGGCACTTCCAGCCCTTGGGCCTCGGCCATGACATCCGCGGCCGCAACGCATACGTCCAAGCCCACCGAGTCGGCGAGCTCGAGCGGACCCATGGGTATACCGAAGCGTTTGGCGGCTGCGTCGATCGATTCGCGCTGGGTGCCAACAGCGAAACGGCGGGCCGCTTCCAGCATGTACGGCATGAGTAGCCGATTCACGAGGAAGCCCGGGCCGCTGCGCACGCGCAAGGGGAGCTTGTCCACCTTGGCCATCAGAGCTTGCCCGCGCTGAAGCGCCGTCTCGCCACTGGCTCGCCCGGCGACCACCTCGACCAGCGGCATCTTCGCCACCGGATTGAAGAAGTGCAGGCCGATCAATCGGCTGGGCTGATGCAGCGCCTTCGCCAGCGTCTCCAACGGGATACTCGAGGTATTGGTGGCCACAACGGTGTCCTCACCGATGCGTTGCTCCAGATCCCGATACAGGTCCTGTTTGGCCTCCAAGTCCTCGATGATGGCCTCGACCACGAGGCCGGCCCCCACGGCGCCTTGGCCGTCGGGATCGGGGATCAACCGGTCCAATGCGGCGGTTACGCGCTCGGGGCGCTTGAGCCGGCGCTGGTAGAGCTTCTCGGCGCGCTTGAGCGTGGCTGCGATCGCCTCGGGCCGGCCATCGGTTAGCGTGACCCGACAACCGTTGAGCGCCAGCCAGGCGGCGATATCACCGCCCATCGTGCCTGCACCGACCACGTGGATGCGGCTCGGGGCCTCGACATCGCCCGAGCGCGCTTCCTTTTTGAGGCGCTCCTGCAGCAGAAAGACCCGGATCAAGTTCGCTGCCGTATCGCCCTCGACCAATCGGGTCAGCGAATCGACCTCCGCTTTCAGCCGTGCCGGCAGGCGCTGACCGCCGTGGCGGGCCCACAGCTCGAGGATGGCGTAGGGCGCAGGGTAGTGCACCCGGCGGGCCTTGGCACGTAGCTGACGCTCCATATAGGGGCGCAAGACGGCGCGCGCGGGCCTGGTACTCAACAGCCGCTTCCACGCCGGGGGCTGACGCCGCCCCGGGTCGCGCTGCGCCCGATCGCGCGCCGCGTCGGCAAGCTGCCAGGGCGAGAGCGCGTAGTCGACCAGTCCCATACGGCGCCCGGCGCGCCCGTCGATCGTCCGTCCCGAGAGCATTAGATCGAGCGCCGCGGGCGCACCCACCAATGCCGGCAGCCGAGCGGTCCCGCCGAAGCCCGGGTGGATACCCAGGCGCACCTCGGGCAAGCCCAGGCGCGTCGCCGGATCGCGATCGCAGATGCGATAGCGGCAGGCGAGGGCGAGCTCCAGCCCGCCGCCGAGGCAATGGCCTCGGATCAAGGCGATCGTCGGCCATCCGGCGCCGGCGATGCGATCCATCACGCGCTGGCCCTGCTCGACCAGCGCGCGCGCCTGCTCACTCGTCTCGAGCTCACTAATGGTCGGCACGTCGGCGCCGGCGCAAAATCCCGACTTGGCCGATTGGACGACGAGAGCCAGCGGGGGCTGGGCCTCTAGCGCCTGGAGCGCCTGATCGAGTTCCTCCAGGACGTTGGGGCCCAGTGTGTTGGTGGGGCTGTCGGCCACGTCCAGCGTCAGCCAGGCGAGGCGATCGTCATCCCGCTCGACGTCCATATGTTGTAGCCGGGGATCCGTCATCGGCTCGCGTCCGGATTCTCGATCAACATGGCACCGCCTTGGCCGCCGCCGATGCACTGGCTCGCCACGCCGCGGCGCGCGCCGTGGCGGCGCAGCACGTGGGCGAGATGGAGCGTGATCCGCGCCCCGCTGGTGCCCACGGGATGGCCCAAGCTGATGCCGCCCCCGTCGACGTTGAGACGCTCGCTGTCGATATCGCCCCAGGGCTTCGACAGCCCCAGTTGCTCGCGGCAATAGCGGCGATCACGCCATGCCGCGGTGCAGGCCAGGACCTGCGCAGCGAATGCCTCATTGAGCTCCCAGTAACCGACACTGCCCAGCGCTATGCGGTTGCGCTGCAGCATCGGCGTGACCGCGTGCACGGGCCCCAGCCCCATCTGAGCCGGGTCGACGCCCGCCCATTCGCTGTCGACGATGCGTGCCAGCACCGGTAGGTTCCAACGCTCGACCGCATCTTCGGAAGCCAGCAAGACGGCACATGCCCCATCGGTCACTTGCGCACTATTACCCGCGGTGACCTTGCCGAACGGTTTCTCGAAGACAGGCTTGAGGCGTGCGAGCCCGTCGACCGTGCTCTCGCGCCGCAGACCGTCGTCGGCGCTATAGACCGTCCCATTGGTCCCGAAAAGAGGCTGCACCTCGGGCAAGCGCCCCTCGTCCTGGGCCGCCGCGAGCCGTTGGTGGCTGTTGTAGGCGTAGGTATCCATCGCCGCGCGCGAGATGCCAAAGCGCCAAGCCAAGTTCTCGGCGGTCTGGCCCATCGACATGCCGCTGACGGGATCGGTCAGGCCACGCAGCAGGGCCACCACGGGCTTGAGCATGGCCGGGCGTAGCCGCGCCAATTGGCGCGCCTTGGCCGCCATGGTCTTGGCCTTCTGCAAATCCGCCAGCCAGGCCACGAAGCGCTCGTCGAATTGTAGCGGTGCACGGCTCATCGCCTCGGTGCCGCCGGCGACGATCAGCTCGGAGCGCCCACCCTGGATGTCGTGCAGCGCGCAATCGAGTGCCTGCATACCCGAGCCGCAGTTGCGCTGCACGTGCCACGCGGGTACCCGATGGCCGCAGCCCATACGCAAAGCGATCACGCGAGCGATGTTGGCCTCTTCTGCGGCAGGCCCCGCACAGCCAAAGATCACCTGATCCAGTGCATCAGGCTCGAACGGCTGGCGCAACAGGAGTTGACGCCCAGCCGCCGTTGCCAAGTCCGCCGCCGCGAACGGTAGCGGCTTACCGCGGAACTTGAGAAACGGCGTGCGCGCACCGTCGACGATGTAGACGGCCCGGTCGTTGCCTCCCTGTCGTCGCCCGCCACCCGATCTTCGTGTTGCGGCCAAAAGCAAGCCTCCCGCGCGGCATCGGCCGCGATGACTGATCCGAAGGGGGATTCTAGCAAGCCACGGCACGCATGTACGCTGGCGTGCCAACGGTGTCGACCCGCCGCCACCGAGCACGGGCAGGCGCCCGCCGAGCCCGGCCTCCAACCCCGCGGTGGCGGGGCGCGCGGCCCTGCAAGCCCGTCGCCGGGGCCGTCGGCGGGGTCGTACACGCGCGCGGGATCGCGCAGGGATGCTACGCTACGCCCGAGGCGTTGCGGGCCGGCAGCCCAGGGTAAGGCGCGTCAGGGCCATCAGCGACGACGCCCACGATTGATAAACAACCTCGGATGAGCCGGCTAAGCCCGCTCACACACTGGCTTTTTCGGGCGTTCGCTCGTTGCAACCCCGTAATGAACATAATAAAGTC
>CAYTWS010000024.1:0-11386 GCA_964442145.1 uncultured Ectothiorhodospiraceae bacterium
TGTCACGCAGCACCGGCGGCAGGTACAGATCCTCCATGGGCGGGATCTCGTCGGTAATCGTTCGAACGACCATGGCGGCGCTATTGCGCTGCACATAAGCATTGATCCGGAAGCGCGAGACGTCCGGGATACTGATCGCGAAATTGCATTCGTTGGTCGCCTCATAGTGGGCGGCCTGCTTGTCGTTCATGATCGAGCGCACGAGCAAATCCGTATGGTCCGGGGTGAGCTTCTGCTTGGAGGCCTGGACCACCTTTCCATGGACCTTGATCGACGGCGGCGCCCCCGCAGCGATGTACAGGTCGGATCCGCCGCGCGTTTTGAGCATGCGCAGCAGATCGTGCATGTACTTGATTGCCTTGTCTCGATCCATAACCTACTCCCGAGCGGGCGGCTGCAACTGTCGGTGATTCGCTTCGTCGGACGGGGCTCTAGATCTTGTCGGGATTGATCGCTTTCTTGCGAGCCTCCTCCTTGGAGACCAGACCGTTGTTGAGCAATTGCTGCAGGTTCTGATCGAGGGTCTGCATGCCCGCGTTCTGCCCGGTCTGAATCGCCGAATACATCTGGGCGACTTTGTCCTCGCGGATCAGGTTCCGAATCGCGGACGTACCGATCATGATCTCGTGAGCGGCGATGCGCCCGCCGCCCGCTTTCTTGAGCAGGGCCTGTGACACCACGGCGCGCAGTGATTCGGACAGCATCGAGCGCACCATGTCCTTCTCCGCGGCGGGGAAGACGTCGATTATGCGGTCGATCGTCTTCGCCGCCGAGCTCGTGTGCAGGGTGCCGAACACCAGGTGACCGGTCTCGGCGGCGGTGAGCGCCAAGCGGATCGTCTCGAGGTCGCGCAGCTCGCCGACGAGGATGGTGTCGGGGTCTTCGCGCAACGCCGAGCGTAGGGCCTCGTTGAATCCCATGGTGTCGCGGTGGACCTCGCGCTGGTTCACCAAGCAGCGCTGTGACTCGTGAACGAACTCGATCGGGTCTTCGACGGTGAGGATATGGCCGTAGTCGGTTTGGTTCTTGTAGTTGATCATCGCCGCCAGCGTCGTCGACTTGCCCGAGCCGGTCGGCCCCGTTACAAGCACCAGTCCCCTGGGGTATTCCGACATGTCCTGGAAGATCTTGGGCGCACCCAGCTGCTCCAGCGTCAGGATTTCCGAGGGAATGGTGCGAAAGACGGCGCCCGCGCCGCGGTTCTGATTGAAGACGTTGACGCGGAAGCGGGCGAGATTCGGGATCTCGAACGAGAAGTCCGTCTCCAGGAACTCCTCATAGGTCTTGCGCTGCTGGTCGTTCATGATGTCGTAGATCATGCCGTGGACCTCTTTGTGGTCCATCGCCGGCACGTTGACGCGGCGTATATCGCCGTCGATACGGATCATCGGGGGCAGACCCGCGGACAAATGCAGGTCGGAGGCGCCGTTTTTGACACCGAACGCTAGCAGCTGGGAGATATCCATCGAACCTCCGGGTGGGCACGAGGAGCGGTCCGGCAGCGGGCGGTGCCGGCTCCTCGGCGGCACCCCCGAAGCATCTAGCGTACCGGGAGATCGCGCGCGCGTCAGTAAGCCGGGGCCACGGGCTCGCGCCGGTCGAGCGCCACGCCGGCGCCGCCCGGCGGGCGCGCCCCGGCAGCGCTGGGCACGTGTGCATATGGGCACGCCCTTGTATATCCTGGCCTACTCGCCCGAACCCGCGGGAGGTGGTCCGCGATGTCGCGCCCGCAAATCGTCTTCATCGGTGGCGGTAACATGGCTCGCAGCCTCGTCGGCGGTCTGGTCGCCGCGGACTACCCGCCCGATCGGATCCGGGTCGCCGACCCGTCGGCGGACAAACGCAGCGAGCTCGCCGCGAGCTTCGGCGTCACGACGGCGGCGGACAATGCAGCCGCGGTTGCCGACGCCGACGTCGTGGTTTTCGCGGTGAAGCCACAGGGCTTGCACGAGGTCGTCACGGCGCTGGCGGCTGGCCTGGCCGAGCGCGTGCCGTTGGTCGTGTCCATCGCCGCCGGCGTGCGCGAAAGCGACATCAGCCGCTGGCTGGGCTACGCGGGCCCGGTTATCCGGTGCATGCCGAACACGCCCGCGCTGTACCGAAGCGGCATGACGGCGCTGTACGCCAATGCGCACGCCAGCGCCGATCAACGGGCACTGGCCCACGAAATCCTGGCCACTGCGGGCGAGGTCATCTGGCTCGACGATGAGCGCGACATGGATACGGTGACGGCCGTGTCGGGTAGCGGGCCCGCGTATTTCTTCGCCCTGATGGAGGCCCTGGAGGCGGCGGCACAGCAGCGCGGGCTGCCGCCGGACAAGGCGCGAACGTTGGCGACGCAAACCGCGTTCGGCGCGGCGCGCATGGCGCTGAATTGGGGCGACGGCCCCGCCGATCTGCGCACGCGGGTGACCTCGAAGGGGGGCGCCACCGCCCAGGCGACCGCGGTATTGGAGCAGGAGGACTTCGCGGCGATGGTGGATCGGGCTGTGGGCGCGGCCGCTGACCGCGCGCGCGAGCTGGGCGACGATCTGGGGGCTTGCTGATGGGACCGGATTACGGGCTGGACGCGCTACGCTTCGTCATCGGCATCCTGATCGATCTGTATGTGCTGGTGGTGGTCCTGCGGTTTCTGCTGCAGGCGGTCCACGCACACTACTTCAACCCGGTGGCCCAGTTCGTGGTGCAGGCGACCAAGCCGGTCCTCGCCCCGTTGCGACGGCTCATCCCGCCGGTGGGCCGATGGGATATCGCCGCCGTTGTGGTCGCGCTCGCGCTGATGGCGCTCAAGATCACCCTGTTCCGCTTGCTGGGAATCGACCAGGTCGTCATCGGCGGCTATGCCGTCGGCATCGCCCACGTCTGGCTGGGCAGCCTCGCCTGGCTGGCCCTGGTCGATCTGATCACACTGTTCATCAACGTCTGGTTCTTCGCCGTGCTCATCTTGGCGATCCTCTCCTGGATCGCGCCGTCCGGGCCGAACCCCCTGGTCGAGATCCTCGAGCGGATTACGTCACCCCTGTTGCGCCCGGTACGCCGGGTGATGCCGCTGATCGGCGGCATCGATCTGTCGCCCCTGGCGGTGCTGATCGGCCTCCAAGTCCTCAAGATGCTCCTGGTGCGGCCGCTGCTCGCGTTGGCGTGACGACCGCGGGCGCCACGTTCTGCGCCTGGGATGGTCCCGACCTCGTCGTATGGATCCGCGTGATCCCGCGCGCCCAGACGACGCGCATCGCCGGCGTTCGTCACCAGCGCCTCGTGGTCCGGCTGCAGGCCCCGCCCGCCGAGGGTGAGGCCAATCGGGCGCTGGCCCGCCACATCGCCCACTGGTGCGGGGTACGGCGCTCGGCGGTGACGATCGAGTCGGGCGAGCACGGGCGCGACAAGCGCGTTCGTATCGCCGCCCCGGCCACACTGCCGAGCGCATTGATGTGGGGCCCGAGCGCTTGAGCCATGGTGTACACTGGTTCGCCTTGCTGATGGGGTGTAACAGCGCCGCGGCGCGCACTGCCTAGCGGGCCGCGCCTTTCAAGCCAACGCCATGCCCGAGACGATCCCTTCCGATTCCGTTGGCCTGGTCGAGCCGCGACGCATGGCCTTCGACGAGCCGCTGCCGCTCGATTGCGGGCGCACTCTCGAGCGTTTCGAGCTCGTCTACGAGACCTACGGCGAGCTGAACGCCGATGCGAGCAACGCCATCTTGGTCTGTCACGCCCTGTCCGGCGACCACCATGCGGCGGGCTATCACAGCATGGACGATCGCAAGCCGGGCTGGTGGGAGGCCTGCATCGGCCCCGGCAAGCCCATCGATACACGGCGCTTCTTCGTCGTCTGCCCCAACAACATCGGCAGCTGCAAGGGCTCGACGGGGCCCAACACGGTCAACCCGGAGACTGGGCGTTACTTTGGCCCCGATTTCCCCATCGTCACCTGCGGCGACTGGGCGCGCCAGCAACAGCGCTTGATGCGGGCGCTGGGCATCGACCGTTGGGCCGCGGTCGTCGGCCCCAGCCTGGGGGCGATGCAGGTGATCCAGTGGACCATCGATTTCCCCGACAAACTCGCCCACGCCATCGTCATCGCGGCGGCACCGAAGCTCTCCGCGCAGAATATCGCGTTCAACGAGGTCGCACGCCAGGCGATCACCTCCGATCCCGAATTCCACGAGGGCCGCTTCTACGACTACGACACCATCCCGCGGCGCGGGCTCATGCTGGCGCGCATGCTCGGCCACATCACGTATCTCTCCGAAGACGCCATGCGCGCCAAGTTCGGCCGCGAGCTGCGCGCGGGCCGGCTGCGCTACAGCTTCGACAGCGAGTTCCAGGTCGAGAGCTATCTGCGCTACCAGGGGCGTAGCTTCGTCGATCGCTTCGACGCCAATTCCTATCTGCTGATGACCAAGACGCTGGACTATTTCGATCCGGCAGCACGCGCCGGTGATGACTTAACGGCGGCGCTCGCGCCCGCGCAGGCCCGGTTCTTGGTGGTTTCGTTCACCTCGGATTGGCGCTTCTCGCCAGCGCGCTCGCGCGAGATCGTCAAGGCGCTTTTGGACAACCACAAGCGCGTCAGCTATGCCGAGATCGACGCCGAGCAAGGCCACGACGCCTTCCTGATGCCGATCCCGCAATATCTGGCCGTCTTCGGCGCGTACATGGAGCGTGTGGCCGCCGACTGTGGCGCCGGGGAGGCGGCGGCATGAATCTGCGCCCCGATCTGGCGATCATCGCCGACTGGATCCCGCGCGACAGCCACGTGCTCGATTTGGGCTGCGGCGACGGCACCCTCCTGGCGTATCTCCACCAACGCAAGCAGTGCAGTGGTTACGGCCTGGAGATCGACGCCGACAACATCGCACGCTGCATCGCCCGCGGCGTCGACGTGATCCAAACGGATCTCGACCGCGGTCTCCAGGAGTTCGAATCGGGCGGCTTCGATTACGTTGTCATGACGCAGTCGCTACAGGCACTGCACTTCCCCGACCGGATCATCGACGAGATGCTGCGTATCGGCCGCGTGGCGGTGACCTCGTTTCCCAACATGGGCCACTGGAAGTGTCGCCTACAGCTGGCGCTGGGCGGGCACATGCCCGTGACGCGGACATTGCCGCACCGTTGGTACGACACGCCGAACATCCATCTGTGCACCGTCAGCGATTTCGAGGCCCTGTGCGGCGACCGGGGCTATCGCATCCTGGAGCGGGCCGCGGTCGATCGGCATCATCGCGCCACCCCCGGCGCTCGGCTACTACCGAATCTGCTCGGCGAGAGCGCGCTCTATCGCTTCCAGCGCCACGAGGGCCCCTAGAGGCTGCCCGAGGAACCTGTGCCGCCGTGGCGGGCAAGGGGTCACTGGGCAGCGGCGTGTTTCGCCCGCATGAACTCGGAGTGGCGCAAGTGGAGGAGATCGGCGATGCGGCGCAGCAAATGCTCCTCGAACTGGTCGAGGCGTCCATCGGCATAAGCCACACGCCATAGGTCGACCATCAAGGCCCGCTTGTCGTCGATCGAGTGGGTCTCGTTGACCAGCCGGGTGAACTGGTGCAGCGAAATCGCCTCCTCGGCCTCCTCGCGCGCGAGCGCGACGAGCTCGTCGACCTCACCGTCCTCCAGGGCAAGCGCCGACGCGAGGGCACTGCGGATAGCGCCCTCCTCGTCTTCGCTGTAATCGAAGTCGGCGCGGGCGATCTCGACCAGCAACGCCGCCGCGGCCAGGTGGCGGCGATGCGCCGCGTCATCGCCCGCCTCGGGCGCGAGCCGCTCGCGGAAATAGGCCTGCAGCCGGCCGATCATGGCCGCAGGCTAATTGGCCAGCTGGCGCGGCACATAGACCCCATCGCGGAAGTCGTGGAACAGCTCATCGAGCTCGGGGTGCCAAACGGGCTCACCGCTGTGGTCGGCCTCGAGATGCTGTTCCGGCACATACGTCTCGGCATCCTCCTCGTCGACGATGACGTAATACCACGGCGTCTCGCGGCTCGGCGGCGTCTCGCCGACGTTGCGCTCGAACCACGCATCGCTGCCTTGGTACGCGGGGTCGACGTCGTAGACGACACCGCGATAGCCGTGCTCCTTGTGACGCACGACCTGGCCGAGACGGAAGCTGGCTGTGGCAGCGGGTGCGAACATCGCGAATCTCCGCTTGGGGACTCACTTGCATCGTAACAGATGGCCCTTTTGGGCGCGTCGGCCTGATAGACTCTCGGCGGCGCTGTATAGGGACCCCAATGTATGCGTCCTTCCCTGTCCGGACTATCCGGCGAGGCCCTGTGGCGGGCGCTATCGCACCGGCGGGCCGCCACCGCGCTCAGCCTCGTTCTGGCGGTCGCCGTCGGCTGGCAGACGGGGCGCTTGATGTGGCAGGTGGTGCCGGATACCCGCGCGAGCCGAGCGCCGGCAGCGCCTACGACGACCCAAGCCGCGACGTCGGGCACCAGCGACGGGCGCGATCCCAGCGCCCAGCTCGCCGCGCGCGCCCTGTTCGGCAGCGCGGACAACGGCGGGCCATCCACGCCCGAGGCCGACGCCGCCGCGGCCGACGCCCCCGAGACCCAGCTCAATCTATCGCTAAAGGGCGTCTACGCAGCGGGCGCGGGCGAGGGCTTGGCGATCATCACCTCGGGCAGCGGCGACGAGTCGGTCTATTCGGTCGGCGACGAGATCGCGGGCAACGCACGCATCACCGGTGTATTCGGCGACCGCGTCGTCTTGCAACGCAACGGCCGGGCCGAGACGCTGCGCATGCCGGGCGCCGAGGACGACGCCACAGCGCCGGGCGCTGACACCAGTGCGTCGCGTTCGCCGGCCGGCGAGAGCCAGGAGATCGCCCAGCGGGCGAACGACCTGCGCCAGCGCCTGCTCGACAACCCGGGCGAGCTCGCCCGCTTGGTGCGGTTCCAGCCGCACCTCGAGCAAGGCGAGCTCGTCGGCTACCAGATCCAGCCGCGCGAGGCCGACGCCGGGCTACTACGCAAGCTCGGGCTGCGCCCGTCCGATGTCGTCACGCGCGTCAACGGTCGCAAGCTCAACGATCCCCGCGAGGCGAACGAGGTGTTGCAGGACCTGCGCGACGCGCAGCGTATCGAGCTGCGTTTTATCCGCGATGGACAACGCCAGCAACTATCCGTGCCGATCGGTCAGGCCGGCGGCTGACGCGCGCCGGCGCGCGGCTCGGTTTGACCGGGGCGGCCCTGCATACGAGAATCCATCCTTTCCCGGACCGCTCGGGGCGAGAGACTGCCGCTGGGAGCCAGCCATTGAGGCCAAGCACGCCATGACCATGGAGGTTCGCAGCCGCGCCCGAGCCGCTAGCGCGTACTTGTTGGTCGCCTCGTTGGGGCTGGCGCTGTTGGTCGGCGCCGCACGCGCGGCGGAGGAAGGCTTCACCCTCAATCTCAAGGACGCCGATCTGCGCTCGCTGGTCGAGACCGTGTCCCAGCGCACGGACCGCAACTTCATCGTCGATCCACGAGTCAACGCCAAAGTCACGGTGGTGTCGTCATCGCCGGTCAGTGACCAGGCGCTCTACCAGATCTTCCTGTCGGTGCTTTCGGTGCACGGCTACTCCGCCGTGCCCTCGGGTGACGTCACCAAAATCGTGCCGTCACAGGCGGCCAAGCAAGACGCGATCCCCACCGAGGGCGACGGCAGCGGCAGCCAGCTGGTCACGCGAGTCGTACCCATCGAGCACGTCAATGCCGCGCAGCTCGTACCGATCCTGCGCCCCCTTCTGCCGCAGGAGGGCCACCTCGCCGCCTACCAGCCCACCAACCGGCTCATCGTCACCGACTCGGCGAGCAACATCAGCCGGTTGATGCAGATCGTCGAGCGGGTCGACCAGCCGATCCAGAGCGGGGTCGAGATGGTGCAATTGGAGCACGCCTCCGCCTCCGAGATCGTGCAAACCGTAACCTCACTGCAAGGGCCGGCGCAGCAGGAAGGCGGTCAGGGCGGGCCACAGCTCGCGGCCGACTCACGCACCAACAGCGTGCTCATCAGCGGCCAAGAGGAGACGCGGCTGCGCCTGCGCTCGCTGATCGCCAACCTCGACATCCCACTCGAGCGCGAGGGCAACACCCGCGTCATCTATCTGAAATACGCCTCCGCCGAGGATATCGTGTCGACGCTGGAGAGCGTCAGCAAGGCGCGCAGCAGTAGCGAGGGTGGCCAGAACGGAGGCGGCACTGGGGGCGGGAACGACCCGACGAGCGAGGTCTCGATCCAATCGGACGCCAACACCAACGCGTTGATCCTCACCGGCCCGCCGGATCGGCTGGACTCGCTCGAGTCGATCGTGCGCAAGCTCGACATCCGGCGCTCGCAAGTCCTCGTCGAGGCGATCATCGCCGAGGTCTCACAGGACAAGGTACGCGAGCTGGGGGTGCAGTTCGGCGCGGTCGATCAATCCAGCACGGATCAGCCGGCCGCGCTGACGAACTTTAGCTCGGGGGGCAACAACATCGTCCAGCTCGCCCAGGAGGGCGCGCTGCCGGGCAGCGGGCTGACACTGGGCGCCCTCAGCCAGAGCGGCGCCACCGACTTCGGGGTGTTGGTGCGTGCGCTGTCATCGGACGCCAATAACAACGTGTTGTCCACGCCCAGCCTGGTCACGCTCGACAACAAGGAGGCGTCGATCACGGTGGGGCAGAACGTGCCGTTCGTCACGGGGCAGTTCTCGTCGCAGCAGACGGGCGGCGACGCCCAGAATCCGTTCCAGACGATCGAGCGCCGCGATGTCGGTATCACCCTCACCGTCAAGCCGCAGATCAACGAGGGCGATACCATCAAGCTCGACATCGATCAGGAGGTCTCGAGCCTGTCATCGAGCGCCCAAGCGACCGCGGATGTCGTCACCGACAAGCGTGAGCTGAGCACGACCGTTCTCATGCAGGACAACCAGACCCTCGTACTCGGCGGCTTGATCGACGACTCGGTCCGAACGACCGAGGAGCGCGTCCCCTTGCTCGGCGACATCCCCGTGCTAGGCAGCCTGTTCCGCTTCCGCGACACGGAGAAGACCAAACAAAACCTCATGGTGTTTCTGCATCCGCGCATCCTCCGGGAGCAGGAAGTCGCCAACCACTACACGCGCGAGAAATACGACTATCTGCGCGACGAGCAGATCGCAAGGCGCGAAGACAACAAGGCGTTGTTGATCGACGAGCTGCCTACCCTACCCGAGCTCAACCTCAACCACGGTGCCCCTAGCCAGGCGCCGCGCGGATCCAAAGATGAGCGAGACGATCGCGCCGACGGAGGAGCCGACGGCGACCGCCGCTGAGCAGGCGGGTGCCAGCGCGGCGCCGGCTCGACTGCCCTATGCGTTCGCCCGTCGCAACGGGGTCTTGATCGAGCCCGGTGACACGGGCGAGCCCGTGGTCGTTATGCGCCCCGATGCGCGCGCCGATGCCCTGCTGGAAGTGCGCCGGGCAGCCGGGCCCGGGCTACGCCTGGAGCCCGTCTCCGCGGAGGAGTTCGGCCGGCGCCTGACGAGCCTCTATGAGCGTGGCACTGGCGGCGCGTTGGACGCCGTCGACGACTTGGGCGAGGAGGCCGATCTGGCAAGCGCCGCCGAGGCCTTGCCCGAGCCCGACGACTTGATGGAGTCCGAAGACGACGCGCCCATCATCCGTCTCATCAACGCCATCCTGACCGAGGCGGTGCGCCACAACGCCTCGGACGTGCATATCGAGCCCTTCGAGCAGCGCCTGTCGGTGCGCATGCGCATCGACGGCGTGATGCAGGAGACACTGGAGCCGCCGCGCTCGATCGCGCCGCTGATCATCTCGCGCATCAAGGTCATGGCGCGGCTCGACATCTCGGAGAAGCGCCTGCCACAGGACGGGCGGATCTCGCTCAAGATCGCCGGTCGCCCGGTCGATGTCCGCGTCTCGACCCTGCCGTCGGGCCACGGCGAGCGGGTCGTCCTGCGCCTGCTCGACAAGCAGGCGGGCCGCCTCGACCTCGAGCATCTAGGGATGTCGGCGCGCGACACCCAACTGCTCAACGATCTCATCCATCGACCGCACGGCATCATCCTCGTGACCGGTCCGACGGGCTCGGGCAAGACCACGACGTTGTATGCGTCGATCACACGCCTCAATGACGCCAGTCGCACCATCCTGACCGTGGAGGACCCGATCGAGTACTACCTCGACGGCATCGGCCAGACCCAGGTCAACACCAAGGTCGATCTGACGTTCGCGCGGGGCCTGCGGGCGATCCTGCGGCAAGACCCGGATGTGGTGATGGTCGGCGAGATTCGCGATCTCGAGACGGCCGAGATTGCCGTGCAAGCGTCGTTGACGGGCCATTTGGTGCTGTCGACGCTGCACACCAACACCGCGGTCGGCGCCATCACCCGGCTGCGCGACATGGGCGTCGAGCAGTTCCTGCTATCGTCCTCGGTACTCGGGATCGTCGCACAACGCCTCGTCCGGCTGTTGTGCCCGAGCTGCCGCCAGCAGCACACGATGACGCCGCAGGAGTGCCGCTTGTTCGAGCTCGATCCCGGTGATCCGCCACGGGTTTGGGCACCGTCGGAGGGCGGCTGCGAGCAGTGTAACCGGACGGGCTATCTCGGCCGCAGCGGCATCTACGAGCTCGTCGCCATTGATGACCGTATGCGCAACCTCATTCACGACGGCGCCAGCGAATTCGACCTCGAGCGCCATGCGCGCGAGCGCGGCCCGGGTATGCGCGCCGATGGTCTGCGCCGCATCCGTGGCGGCGAGACCTCGATCGAGGAGGTACTGCGGGTGACGCCGAGCGCGGATCAAGACACCGACACCATCATCGAGGACTAGCGGCGCATGAGCGCGTTCGAGTACACCGCGCTCGACGGCGACGGGCGCGAGCGCAAGGGCGTCACCGAGGGCGACACGCCACGCCAGGTGCGCCAGCAGTTGCGCGACCAAGGCCTGTCGCCGTTGTCGGTCACCGAGGCCGTCAGCCGCGAGCGCAGCCGCGGCAGCACCCGGGGCAGCGGGGTGCGCGGCGGCATCGGTGCCAACGATCTGACGCTGCTCACCCGGCAATTGGCGACCCTGGTGCAGTCGGGGATGCCGGTCGAGGAGGCGTTGCGCGCGATCGCGCGCTATTCCGAGAAGGCCCGGCTACAGCGCCTTGTGATGGCCGTGCGGGCCCGCGTGGTGGAGGGTCACAGCCTCGCCGCGGGCCTGGCCGAATTCCCGCGCAGCTTCCCCGAGATCTATGTCGCGACCGTCCGTGCGGGCGAGCAGTCGGGGCATCTCGGCAACGTCCTCGAGCGCCTGGCCGATTACGTCGAGTCGCGCCAGGACACAGCGAGCTCGGTCACCGCCGCCCTCGCCTACCCCGTCATCCTCACGCTCGCGGCGGTCGCGATCGTGGTTGGCCTGTTGACC
>CAYTWS010000025.1:0-10774 GCA_964442145.1 uncultured Ectothiorhodospiraceae bacterium
TGTCCAAGATACGGGTACCCAGCCGGATGCCTGGAGTGAGCTCGACGAGTCGCTTACCCATCCGGTGGCCCAAGACCGACCCATCGCACGCATCACATTCGGGCTGAACTATCTCCTTAGCGGCCTGGACCCGAGTGCCTACCACGCGACCAATATAGCCATTCACGCCGCCAGCGGCCTCACTCTCTTCGCGCTGTTGCTCGCCCTGACCCGGGCGCCGCGGTCTCCCCAACAGCTCGGTCGAAACGCCCTAGCCTTCGCCTTTATCGGTGCCTTGTTGTGGGTGATCCACCCGGCTAATACACAGGCGGTGAGCTACATCGTCCAACGCATGACCTCCCTAGCCGGGCTGTTCTACTTGGCGACGGTGCTCGTTTTCGTTCTGTGGCGCCTCGGGAAGGTCCGGGCCCGTTGGACGTTCCCTCTGCTTGCCATCATATGGGCCCTCGCACTCGGCGCGAAGCTGAACGCCGCTTCGGCACCGGCAGCCTGGTGGTTGATCGAGGTCGCGTTCTTTACTGGTTTCACAAAGCGTAACCTACGGCTCGGCGGATTGGTGCTGGCGGGAGGCACTCTCGCTTCCGTCTGGATGCTCTGGGATCCACTCAAGTATTTCTTCGACGAGCTCCCCGGGCGCGATTTCTCGGGCGCGGAACGGATGCTGACCCAATCGCGAGTGCTGTGGCATTACCTCACGCTGCTTGTATGGCCGGATGCCGATCGGTTGCAGATCGACTACGACTTCGTGGTCTCCGAAAGTCTCTGGAATCCGTGGACGACAACACCTACGCTTCTGGGGCTAGTAGCGACAACAGGCATCGCCGCGTTCGCCCTTCATAAACAGAAGGCCGTGTGGCCCGCTTCTGGTTGGTTGCTCTTTCTCATCGGATCATCCGTCGAGTCGAGCTTTGCCAACCTCGAGCTCGCTTTCGAGCATCGGATCTATTTGCCCGCCGTCTTCCTCCTACCCGGTGTGGTCGCGCCCATCTTCTGTCTCCGGCTTAGCGCTCACCAATGGACGGCCGCCCGCTTGGGGCTATTGGCAATCGCGACACTACTCATGTGGCAGACGATCGAACGCAACCGGCTTTGGGCGAGGCCCGCCGAACTATGGGCGCACGCCCTTGAATCGGGGGCGGAGGAGGCCCGTGCCCGAGTGAACGCGGCGGCAGCAGCATTCCGCAAGGGTCGAGCGGCGGACGTGGACCGGCTGTTGTTGGGCAATGGCAGTTTGCGGTCGCCCCAATCGGTCCAGCTGGCTATAGGTCACGGTCGCTTCGAAGAGGCAAGGACTGCCGCGAAGCGTGGCGTCCGTGAGAACCCGCACAGTGTGCTTTGGGTCTATGTCTACGGGCTTTCCCTGGTCTATCTCGAGCGCCTCGAAGAGGCGCGAGATGTGGCGCGGCAGTTGCAGGAACGGGTGCCGGATGCCCCAGCTACCGCGGTCCTCGATGCCCTCATCCAGCACCGTGCGGGTGTCACGAACGCGGGTGTGCGCCGTCTCGAATCCTGGTTGGATACCCACCCGGACGTGAGCGCGAGTCAGCGCAATTTCGTCCGTCTCCATCTCGGCAACCTACTGTACCGAACCGGTGATGCGCCTGGTGCCGCCAAGGTATACCGGACGATCGTTTCGCGGGAGCCACTCCGCTGGGAAGCATGGATCAACCTTGCGCAGGTACTCCGGGGTTCCGGCGAGGTCGAACGCGCACAGGCCATTGAGGAATATGTCCGGGCGCGAGGTGTAGATGTCGATACCCTCGAATCGTATGGCAAGCGCAGTGCCTCCGATCCCGACTGAAGGGCACTTTGTCGCCCGTGCTTGGAACGCCTACCTTAGTCGAAGCGCCGTATCCCCGTTGAACGCCTGAACCGAGCAAGACCGCAGCCTTTATCGCTAAACGGATAGCGTTACGTAATGGAGACCCTGGGCCTCGTGGAACGAACCACACTGTGCGCAACGGAGTTCCAGGGAACAAACGGCAACATCCAGTTCCATGACCCTCCGAAGACGAGCACGAGCGCACATTCCCCCGTACAGGCCCAATCGCGCGCACAACGACGTGACGACTACCCGAACCCTCTGCCCAATCGCCAAACCGGTTCCCCCGAGAAATGGTGCGAGAGGTTCGCGGGCGAATCACCCCGAGGCAATCGTCGGAGCCCAGCACCGACCAGCACGCCGGCATACACACTCTCTGTTACCCCCGCTGGCGAGCTTGCACGGGCTCAGCCCGGCGGGGCTGCACGTCCTTCGTTCGCGCCTACCCCAATCCGCCGCAGGCTCCCCGGTACCGCGGCGTTACAATCGCCCGCCCCTAAAGGTCCGGTGGTACCGAAGCGTTCCGCCAACCGGCTGACCGTCACTGGGACACAGGCCACGCACACGTGCTCCACCGACAGCACCCCGGCGAGTCGCTGTTGCCGGTCCCGCCCACCGGGGGCCGTAACTCATCGCGACGGGCGCCGTAAGCCCCCGCCGCGGCCTCGGTGTTGTATCCTCAACGAACAGTGCCCGCCGGTCGCGCGTTATGGCGATAGTCCCGGAGCTGCCCACCACCATGCCCGAGCCACCGACCCGGACAAACGTCCGGTACTGCGTCCCACACCGTACGGTCGCTGCCCGCGGTGCCACGCTGATCGAGCTGGTCATTGCGGTCGTCATCTTTTCGGTGGCCTCGGCCGGCATTGTCTCGGTCTATATCGAGACCACGGCCTCAAGCGCGGATCCGCAGATCCGGGCTCAAGCGCGAGCGATCGCCGAAGCCTACATGGACGAGATCCTGCTGCAGCCCTACTGTGAGGACCCACAGCGGCCGACCCCCTGTAATGCCGAGACGGCTGGCGGAGGTGCCGAGACCGGTGAGAATCGCGGCAGCTTCGACGACGTGTACGACTATAAAGCCATCAACGGTGAAGATCCTACGGATCAAACGGGCACATCCATCGGCGGCCTCAGCGACTACGATGTAGGCGTCACCGTCGATGGGGACCCGCAAGCCGAAGACACGGCCGTGATTACCGTCACGGTCACGCACGATTCCGGTAAAATCGATTTCGAACTGTTGAGTGAGCGTGAGCCATACTAGACGTCAAACGCATCGAATCCCTTCGCCGCCGGCTAAAGGCTTCAGTCTAGTCGAGCTAGTGACCGTCCTCGTTATCGTCGGCGCACTCGCAGCGTTCGCGGTGCCAAAGTTGGCGACGAACTTTAGCGGTTTCCAGCAGTACGCTTTCCGTCAGGACGTCCTGACGGCCGTGCGCTACGCACAAAAGACTGCCAGTGCCGCTAGCTGCGAAATCCAAGTTCAGCTCGACGGCGGCGCTGACGAGGTGAGCCTGCGCTACGATGATCCGGGGGATTGCGCGGACCCTGACAACGATAATTTCAATGACATGGTGCCCAACCCGACCGGCGGCGATTTCCGTGTGAGCGCTACCGGTGGTGCGAGTCTCGAGACGACGGGCACTATCGTGTTCGACCAATTCGGCGGGCATCGAAGTGGAGACACCCTGATCGAATTCGCTAACGCCGACAGCATCCACGTCAATGACATAACGGGGTACGCGCGATGAGCGAGCGTCGGCGTTATACCGGATTTACTTTGGTGGAGCTCGTTGCCGTTCTCCTTATCCTGGGCATCATCGGTGCCATCTCAGCGCTGGTGGTGGTCCAGCCGTTCACAGCCGACCGACATATGCGCCAGCGTGCTCGCCTGATCGATCAGGCCGATCTCATTGTCGACCGCATCCGCCGCGAGGTTCGAGCGGCTGTGCCCAACAGCGTGCGCACCCGCAACCCCGCGGGCAACCGCCAGGCGGTCGAATTCGTGCCGAGCAAGACGGGTGGACGCTACCGCCGTTACCGCCAAACGGGTGGCGGTGGTGAGCCCCTCAAGCTCAACGAGGGAGCCGACAGCTTCGACATCCTCGGAACGCTCCCGGATTTCGATGGAATCGAGACGAGTAGCACGGGCGGGGTCGATTGTGCCGTAGACGAAAACGACTGCATCAATATATTCAATACCGGACAGACCAACTTCAATATCTATCCGGAAACCCCCACTGACAACCCGGACAATGTCGCCAAGATTGTCGGTACAAATACCAGCCCGGACCAAATCGTGTATGATAATAATGGGGCAAACAACCCCGCATTTCAGGCCCACTCTCCGAACCAGAGATTCCTTGTGTTCAACGATGTCGTGAGCTTCGTCTGCGACACCGACAGCGAAAAACTGCTTCGTTATTCGTCCTACGGCTTGTCGGCTAACCAGCCCGTAGCCGACAGTGACTTCGGCGGTGGGTCGGCGCCAGTCGCCGACCATGTGACACAATGTGCGTTCGACTATGAACCGGGGGTCGCTACCCGCCAAGGCCTACTCAAGATCGATATACGCATTGAACGCGGGGGCGAGGCTGTCGATTTATTCGCGCAAGTCCACGTGGTGAACGGCCCATGACGTGGTGTCGCCAAAAAGGAGCGGCTCTGCTCATAGCGGTATTCTTGATCGTGGTCATTGCCCTTGTCGGCTCGACAGTCGCTTTGCGTTCGAGTAGTCAACAGCTGACTTCGGGACGCAGTCTCGAGGCGACACGAGGATTGTACGCGGCCCGCGCGAAGCTCGATCGCGAGATCGCGAACGTTGTTACCGAGCCCGGTGCGCCCAGCAGCTGCCCGGCCGCCGCAGGCAGCCCAAACACGGATTTCACCACCACCCGGGAACAATGCACGGCCGTGCCAGTCGACGAGCGCGGGCCTCCGGGCGACGACTACACCGTGTTTTTCCTGAGAGTTTCCGCGGAGAAAGGGAGGCGCGACGCTGGAACCAAAGTCCAGCGGGAGCTCGAAGCCGTGGTTACGAATAAAGATTGACCCATGGAGGATCCCGCGGTCGCGATCCAGCGTTGGTGCCGCAACGGCGACCCCGATGCCTTCCATGCCTTCTACCAGACGCAAGCCGACCGGCTCTGGCGCTTCCTGGTCGCGCGCGGCAGTGATGAGGAGACCGCCTACGACATCGTCGCCGACGCGTTCGAGCGCTTCGTGCGGCGCATCTGCCGGGATCCGCGCCACCCCGTCGCGTACCTCTACCGCGTGGCGATCAACCGGGCCACCGACCTCGCCCGGCGTCGCACGGTGCGCGAGCCGGCCCCGCCGGCCGATCCCGAAAGTCTCGGCACGCGCGGTTCGGCGGAGGAGCGCGTCGAGATCGATCGCCTCCTTGCCGGCTTGGCGTCGGAGGAACGGGATCTCTTGCTGCTGCGCTATTGGGTCGGCCTGACCCACCGTGAGTGCGCGCGTGTTTTGGCTATGCCGGAAGGCACCGTCCGGCGCCAGGCGGCGGCACTTGTGCGCCGACTGCAGGATGAGGCGGAAAACGATTGACCCTAGCGAGGCAGACATGGACTCGTGCGCAGTCGCCGGTCCGAGCGCTCGCCAATGCAAGGACACGCGGTTAGGCTAGGCGCGCGCCGGCTCCACTGCGGCGGGCGCGCGACTGTTGTGAGGGAATGCATATGCCGATCGGTGGTCAAGCGCGGATGGCGAGCGCGATGGGCGAGGCCCCGCGCCAAGCCGGCGTCTACGCGCTCTACGAGGGCAACGCCTTGATCTACATCGGGTGCGCTGTAGAGGGCGATACCACCATCCTGGAGCGCCTACGCGCGCACAAGTCGGGGGATAAGGGCCCTTGCACGAAATGGTTCACGCACTACCGGTGCGAGGTCACCGACGGGACGGTTGGCCGCCAGCGCGAGCTCTTGCAGGAATATAGTAGCCGCTACGGCCGCCTCCCGCGCTGCAACTACGAAATCCCCTAGTCCACGATCCAAGCGGCCGGCCCGAGCGCTGGCGTTGCGCTCGGCGTCGAAGCGGTGCGAGCACAATCGGGTGCCGCTGCGTTACGGCACCACGGTAGAGGCGGGTTGCGGTCCATGTATACGAGGGGCCTCCGGCCCGCCCCGAGGGCTCGGGCCGCCGACCGATGGCGGACCCTGTTCCAACGCTTCCAGGACGGCGCGAGTGGCGACTGATTCCAGCGACACCCGATTGCGGGCGCGGGTTGCGCGTGCGATGGCGAATGGGCCTCGCCCCGATCCGAGCCGGCTCGACCGAATCGAGCATCGGTTGCCGGCATCGGGCCGCCGATCGCGCGTCAGTGCCGCGCGTTGGGCGAGCGGCCTCGTCCTTGCCGGCGCTGCCGCTAGTGCGGCGACGGCCTTTTGGGCCGCCGCCCAATGGCCGAGCGATGCGAGCGGGAACGGCCCGGGCCAGGCTGCCCCGTCGAGCTCGGAGCCCGCCCCGACCGAGCCGCATTCGCAGCGCGGACGGTCGGCGACGCCATCGAGCGAACGCGACCCCGACTCGCCGGATGCTGAACCGCGCGACGACGGCGATGGCGCGACTGGCCGCGATCCCGTCATCTACCGCCGATGAGCGCGTCGACCGCTCACAACGCGAGCCGCTACGTATACAGGGCACTACACCCCGAGGATACCATGTCATCGCCACGCTTCGTGAGGACTGCCGGTCGATCGCCTGACTGCCGTCGCGCCATGGCCGGACGCACGCTCATCTTGATGGGCGTCATGCTCGCGGGGCTAGCGATGCCGCCGGCCCATGCTGCGCCCCGCGATATCCTATTCAGCGACGACCTCGACGACGGCAGCCTCGCCCCGTGGACCCCGAGCGATAGCACGCGCGTAGGCGTCAATCAGGCCACCTCGAACAGCGCCCCCTACTCGATGTACCTGCGCTACGGCGCGGCGGATAGCCAAACCCCGGTGGTGGATACCAGCGGTCTCGCCAGTATCGAGATCGGCGCCTGGATCCAGATGGGCGCCGATAGCTTCAGCGAGCCGCCGGAGGCCGGGGAGAACCTCGTCGTCGAATATCTCGACAGCGGCGGCTCCTGGGTCCAGCTCGATGAGTTCGAGGGGGAAAGTTCTTCGGGTAACGATGCCGGTCAAATCTTCGAGCCCTCCTACCGGCTCGATTCCGATACGGCATCCGCCGCCTTCCACGCCGGCTTCCGCCTGCGCTTCCGGCTGCTCGGCGGCAGCGGGTCCGATTTCGACTATTGGCATATCGACGATGTATCGATTACCGAGCGCGGCGACCCTATTATGGCCAATCTGGTCGCGGAATACCGCATGGAGGCACCGTCGTGGGATGGCACCGCGGGCGAGGTCGCCGATGCCAGCGGCAACGGCAACGATGGCACGGCCAACGGCGATGCGACGACCGCCAAGTCCAGCCCGGCAATCCCCGGGGATCCCGGCACCTGCCGCTATGGCACGTTCGACGGCGACGGCGATTACGTCAGCGTCAGCGGCCTATCCGATCTACTCGACGCGACGGCGACGCTGACCTTCTGGGTCAGGACGACCCAAACGGGCAATGACTTGGCCTGGCAGGCCCCAGGGATCAGCGGCGTCGAGCAAAGCGGCGGCGCGGACGATATCTTCTGGGGATGGATCGACGGCTCGGGCCGGATCGGCATCTCCGTCGGCAACGACTATGGGGCCGAGCACAAGTCCGCTAGCGCCATCAACGATGGTGCCTGGCATCACGTCGCCTTGACCCGCAATGCGACGAGCGGCGAGACGAACGTGTACGTCGACGGCAACCTGGAGAGCACCGGCACTGCCGCGACCGGCACGATCGGCACCGCGTTCGACTCGATCGGGCGCATCGAGGATACCGCGGGCACGCCGGAGGCATTCGCGGGGATGCTCGATGAGGTGCGCATCTACGACGGCACGCTCAACGAGAGCCAGGTACAGGATCTGATGCGTCGCACCCACACTTGCCCTCTCGCCTTTACTTGCAGTGCCGACGCGGATATCCGCCAGGGCTTCGAGGATGGCGGTCTCGGGGGCTGGGACGAACGGGCTACCGGGCCCAATCAGGGCACCGCCGGCGTCGATCAGCGCACGGCCGGTAAGGGCAGCTACTCCGCTTTCGTCGGCGAAGGGCCGGTGCAGTTGCGCTCGCCAGGGATCGACCTGCGCGACGCCGTCTCCGGCGAGCTCTCGCTGTGGATCCGGCGCGGCGCCGATCGCTTCAGCAATTATCCCGAGGCCGGCGAGGACGCCGTCCTCGAGTATCGCGACAGCACCAACAACTGGCATGCGCTCGACACCTTCGCCGGTGGGGGGGTCCCGGGTGAGGTCTTCGAGCCCAGCTACACCCTGCCGAACGACGCCTTCCACAACCAGTTCCGGCTGCGCGTGCGCCTGCTCGACGGCTCCGGCGACGGCTTCGATTATTGGCACATCGACAACGTCTGCTTGACCACTGTCGGCCCGGGCGATGCCGATCACTGGGCGATATCCCACGACGGCAGCGCCGTGAGCTGCGCCGACGAGTGGATCACGATCGCCGCCCATAACCCGGGCCACAACACGCTCGATCCCGGCAACGTGACCGTCGACCTGGATGCCATAAACCAAGACACCGGCTCGGGAGAGGGCACCTGGTCGAGCGTCATTACGGGCTCGGGCACGTTGTCGGATGCGACGGCGGGCGACGGCGCCGCCAGCTATACCTTCCCGGGTAACGGCGAGACCAGCGTCACCCTCGCGTTCAACTACACCGATCTCGCCGAGGGCGCCTCGGAGCGGGTCAATTTCGACGTCAACGGCGGCAATGAGGACGCCGGGGCCGGTGAGGACGACGATCTCACGGTCACGCACTCGGGTTTCCGCATCACCGACGGCGCGGGCAACCCGATCAATGTGCCCACCCAGATCGCGGGTAAGCCCAGCGACACCGCGCCG
This sequence comes from uncultured Ectothiorhodospiraceae bacterium, assembly GCA_964442145.1. Taxonomy (GTDB): domain Bacteria; phylum Pseudomonadota; class Gammaproteobacteria; order XJ16; family Halofilaceae; genus Halofilum. Next base: position 8,785 of record CAYTWS010000025.1, read on the forward strand.
GGCGTCCAGGCGTTGGGCCTGCAAGCCATCCGTACGTCGGACGACAACCCGTCGGTGTGCGAGCCTGCCTTCGGCGATGGCGAGACGGCGGAGGTGGGCTTGGGCGCGGAGTGTAAGAATCCCGCCACGTGTGCCGGCAACGAGCTCGCGGTGACCAACGACGGCTCGACCACCGCGATCGACACGACCGACGACAACGGCGGCGCCGGCGCGGCGAGCTACGAGCCCGTCGATCTCACGTTCGGCGCCAACGCCGAGGCCCCCATCGTGGTCGACTATGCCGACGCCGGCGCGATGCAACTGCACGCCCGCTTCGATCCCATCGACGACTCGGGCGACGCCCCCACGGTTCAACCGATCATCGGCTCGAGCAACGACTTCGTCGTGCGCCCGTTCGGCTTCTACCTCGACTTCGATCCCGACGGCGACGGCACGTTCGACGACCGCCGCGTCAACGCCGGCTGCGCCGATCAGACTTCCTGCGCCGCCGACGCCAGCGGCGACGTCTTCACGACCGCGGGCGTTGGTTTCTCCGTGCAGTTGAACGCGGTGGTGTGGCAAGCCGCCGACGACAGTGACGACGCGAACGGCGCCCCGGATTCCAATCAAGCGCTGACCGACAATGCGCGGACGCCGAATTTCGGCCAAGAGGCGAGCGCGGAGACCGTCGATCTGGAGCACGGCCTGGAGGCTCCGAGTGGCGGCACGAGTGGCGCGTTGAATGGCGCAACAACAGATATCGGCGGCTTCACCGGCGGATCGCGCGAGGCCACGGGCCTGTCGTGGAGCGAGGTCGGGATTATGGCTGTCGAGGCCGCGCTATCCGACGGTGCCTACCTGGGCACCGAGGACGTCGTTGGCACGGCTCCGGATGTGGGGCGTTTCATACCGGATCGCCTCGAGCTCGCCGACAACGACCCCGCCTTCCGCGACGGCACGGGCGGCTGGGCCTCACCGTTCACCTATATGGGCCAGGCGTTCACGTTTGATGCCATGATGGATCTCGAGCCCCGAATCACTGTCGAGGCGGTCAACGCCGATGGCGCGACGACCGACAACTATGGCGGTGAAGGCACGCCCGAGGATTTTTGGCGACTGGGCACACCCGCGCGAACCTACGCCGATGCGACCGATCCAGCGACAGTCCCCAATGCGAACTTCGATGCGGACCAAGCGCCCGGTACCGCGACTTGGGACGATAGCGGCGGCACCGACACCCGGGAAAACTATGATGGCACGGGCACCCTCACGATCTCCGGTGACGCATTCCGCTACGAGCGGGTCGACGCCGCCAATAAGCAGATGCCATTCGATGCCCTGGTCGATCTGACCCTCGCGCAGACGGGACTGACCGATTCGGATGGCGTTTGCTATGAGCCGAGCGGCAGCTGCAGCGCGTTTACGCTCGATGGGGACGACACGAGGTCAGGGCAACAGCCCATTGGCGATGACGATGACCGCGATCCCAGCACGACCGAGCTGCGCTTCGGGCGGTTGGCCATCGACAATGCCAGTGGCTCGGAAATCGCGCCCGTGGATATGCCGGTCCGTGTCGAATTCTGGAACGAAAACCAAACCTGGCAAACGAACGAGGATGACTCGGACACCCGGATCACGCTCTCCAGCGAGATCGATTTGACCAACGAGATCGGCACGAACAGTACGATCACGACGGTGGCTGGGGATCAAGACATCGATCTGGCAGACGCGCCTAACGGTGGTTTCACCAACCTGAGCGATAACACTGCCTCGCCGATCCCATTCACGAACGGCGAGTTGGCGTTAACCTTTGCTGCCCCCAGCGAGAATGACCAAAACAAAACCGGCTGGGCGGCCGCGATCCCGCGTCTCGCGGGCGAGCACCCGTACCTGCAGTATGCGTGGCGTACCGACGGCGATCCTAACGACGATGAGTTGAACGACGATCCGCGGGCGCGCGTGACCTTCGGCATCTTCGGGGGCAACGCGAACTGGATCCACTTCCGGCGCA
>CAYTWS010000026.1:0-10762 GCA_964442145.1 uncultured Ectothiorhodospiraceae bacterium
CTAGTGACAGGCGAGAGAGCCCATGGCACACGTAAGCGCTATCGGCTACAGCGCCCACGATTGATAAACAACCTCGGATGAGCCGGCTAAGCCCGCTCACACGCTGGCTTTTTCAGGGGCTGGCTCGTTGCAACCCCGCAGCGAACATAATAAAGTCGGCCGGCGCATGGTCGGTGACTAGAGGGGGCCACTTTTGTCTCGTACCTGCCACTATCCAGGGTCCGTTAGCGTTCCATCGCTCGGTTCCGCTCTTCGGGTCGCCGACCGAAATGGCATGAATCCTGCTAAAAATCCCTCCATCAAGAGTGGACATCGATGAGCGAACTGGTTCCACTGAGTAAACTGATTTCCGCCCTCAATACGGCGACGAAGGGATCAAAGACGGGTGCTTTCTTCATCACCACGGAAGATCAGCACTCGGCGATGATCACTCTCAACAAAGGCAAGATCACGGGTCTCAAATTTCGCACGACGCGCGGCTATCAGGCCGCCGCGGAGCTTGCCAAATGCAACCAGCTCAAATTCCAAACCGCGGCCGAGCCGACTGAGCTTCCGGGCGAAGGCGAAGTCGACTCCGCCGCGGTCATCAATGTGCTGCAAACGGGCGATGTCAACGCCGCCCCCAGCCAGGGTGCGGGCGGCGGCGGTGGCGGTGGCGGTGGCGCCAGCGCGAAAGTGGACCTGGATGCCTTGCGCAACCGCTATATCGCGGCGATCGGCCCGATCGCAGGGGCCCTGTTCGACGAAGCGGTCGAGGAGCTCGGCGATGCCTTGCAGACCAACGAGGGTGTCGAGCAACTGATTCGGAAACTGGCGCAACAGATCGACGACCAGGCCGAAGCCGATCGATTCGTTCAAGACGCACGACCCCGGACCTAGCCAGAGACGGGTCGGCCGGGATCGAATTCCAATGGAGGCGGCGCATGCCCGCAGGTGCGCCTACGCTGGCTGCGGCCAAAGGCTCTAGAAGGGGAAATGCGAGATGGCGAAAAAAGACGACAAAGGCCAAATCCAGAAGGTCCCGTGGTACCGAAGCCTCACGACGAAAATCCTCGTCACACTGCTGGTCGTTACCACAGTCATCCTCGGGGGCTTCGCTGTCTACAACCTCGCACAAGCGCGTGACCGACTCGAGACCGAGCTCGAGCGCCTCGCCGAGACGACGGTGCAGCGCCTCTCCCAGCATATTATCGGCCCGCTTTGGGCGCTCAATGAGCAGCAGCTCGCCGAGTCCATCGAGGCGGCCATGCTCGAGCGCCGCGTCTACGCCATCATCATTCGTAAGGAAAACCGCGAGGACATCCGGATCGGACGGCGACGTGCCGACGGCGACTGGTCGCAGGTGGTACCGGCGGACTCGACGCCGCAAGGCGATTATGTTCTGAGCAAGACCACCTTGCTCCACGACAACGAAGAGATGATCGGTGTGCTCGAGGTCTATGTGTCGCGGCGCTTCTTGAACGAACAGTTCAACGAAATCATCGACACCGAGATCGGCCGTGCCGCCGCCATCGATGTCGCCTTGATCATCGTCACGCTACTGCTGATGCGTGCCCTGCTGGTGCGCCCCATCCGTCAGCTCACGGATGCATCCGAGCGCATTGCCGGCGGTCAGCTCAGCACAAAGATCGACGTGAGCTCGCGCGACGAGATCGGTATGTTGGCTGGTGCCATCAACAAACTCCAGACCAGCCTGCGCATTGCAATGGAACGGATGAAGAAGGGCGGGGGTGGCTAAGCCCCCACGGGCCCGGTCGGCCTCGCGCCGGCCGGGCGACACCCAGCGCACCGCCTAGGAGGTTGTCCGAGAGACCCGTGCAGTAGCGAGCGCGCCCCGCAGTGAGCCGATTTCGCGAGGCGCTTCCCTGCACCTCGCCCCTTTCGGGGATGGCGCGCAAAATCGCTGCCGGCAAATTTGGGGCGATCGTGAGACGAGCATGGTGGTTGCCATGTGAGTTGAGCGATCGCCGAAAGATGCCACTGGGGGACGCGCGCAGTAGGTTCCCGGTTTCTCGGACAGCCTCCTAGCGAGGCCCGTCTCCGATGGCGTGCGTCCATCGACTGACACGGAGGCGGGCTGGGAGGCCATTCGATCATGCCCGTTATTGCGCCCGGCAAGCGTGTTGTACCGGCGCTCGCGTTGGCGATGGCCGCCGCCGTCGCCAACCCGATTCACGCCCGGACCATCTCGATGTGCACCCTCAACTGGGAGCCCTTCTACGGCGAGGAGCTTCCCAGGGGCGGCTTCTTCACCGACATCGTGCGCACCGCTTTCGAGCGGGCCGGGCACGAGGTCACGACCCAGTTCATGCCATGGGCCCGTGCCAAGGTCGAGGTCGAGCAGGGCGACCGCGATGTCCTGCTCGGCGCCTACTACAACGAGGAGCGCGCCGAGACCTATCTCGCCAGCGACGCCATTTATACAGCCGAGGTCGGCCTGGTCGCGCTCGAGAGCCTCGGGGTGGAGTCGTTCGACTCGCTACGCGAGCTGAGCGACTACACCATCGGCTTCGGCCGCGGGTTCACCGTCAACGAGGAATTCGACAATGCGGACTACCTCGACAAAGAGGCGGCCGAGGACCTAGAGCTCAATGTCAACAAGCTCTATGCGGGCCGGGTGGACATGATCGCCGGGAGCTTCGAGAACATCCGCTACATCGCGCAGCAACAAGGCCGGGACGTGAGCAAGCTCGTCTTTCTCGAGCCCGCGTTGCAGCAAAGCACGCTGCATATCATGGTCTCGCGGGCCATCGACGACGGCGAGCAAATCTTGGCCGATTTCCATAAAGGATTGCGCGAGATCCGCGAGGACGGCACGTACGAGGGCATCCTCGAGGAGATGGGTTATCAATAACTTGCTCGTAGATCCCGCCGACGGCTCGACGGGCACGTGAGCCTACGAGCGGCGGTGGGCGCGCGTCACGTATGAGCTGGATGACACTCATCCAACCGAGTGAGCTCGCCGCCCATCTCGGTCGGGCGAACTGGCGGATTTTCGACTGCCGCTTCGATCTGCTCGATCCGGAGGCAGGTGAGCGCGCTTGGCGCGAGGCCCACATCCCGGGTGCCCATTATCTCGACTTGGAAAAAGACCTATCGGGCATGCCGGGGCCGACGACCGGGCGCCATCCGCTTCCCGAGCCGGCGCATCTGCGGGCGAGACTGGCTGCATTCGGCGTCGACGAGGCCACACAGATCGTGTGCTACGACGCCGACACCGGGGCATTCGCGGCCCGACTTTGGTGGCTAGCGCGCTACCTCGGCCACCGCCACGCCGCCGTCCTCGACGGTGGCTTCGACGGGTGGCACCGCTTGGGCTATCCGACCACGCCCGAGTCGCCGGCAGCCCCCGCGAGCGCGCACGGGCTCGCGCGCGGCGAGGCGCTCGCGCAAGCGGTCGATGCCGAAGCCGTGGCGGCGGATACGGGCTGGACGATCGTCGACGCCCGGGCACCAGCGCGTTTCCGGGGCGAACAAGAGCCCATCGATCCGGTCCCCGGCCATATCCCCGGGGCGCTCAATCGCCCCTTCGCCGACAATATCGACACCTCGGGGTTCTGGCGCCCGGTAGACGATCTGCGGGCATCCTGGCTCGACTTGCTCGGGGCGACGCCCCCGCAACGCGTCGTCCATATGTGCGGCTCCGGTGTCACCGCCGCGCACAACCAGCTCGCGATGGAGCATGCCGGTTTGCACGGATCGAGGCTCTACCCTGGATCCTGGAGCCATTGGATCACCGACCCGAACCGGCCGATCGAGCGCCACGCGTCTACGTAGGCGACACGGTCTCGGCTGTGCCATAGCGCGCCCATGCGGCAACCACGCACGCTGGCGCGAGCTTGGGTTTGTCCACTGCGGGAATCCCACGCCGCCTCGGCAGACGACGAGGTGGCACTGGTTGCGCGAGTGTTTTGCCTACGAGTGGCGCTGCCGTGACGGCTCGAGCTCGTCGAGGACGGCCGCGAGACCGGAATCGGTCACGTCGAGGGCATTGAGCTGGGCAAAGGTCTCGCGCACATACTCCGGGTTGGGGCCGCTGCGCCCGCTCGCCGAGCGGATGTGACGCGCGGCCTCGGTCGCACTCAAGGCGCCGGCGTATTGAGTGTGATCCCGGTCGAGAACGAATGTCAGGGCGAGATAAGCGGCCTCGCGCGTATGCGCCCGCACGAGCCGCGGTGTATACACTGAGGTCACCATCTCGCGCTCCCACAGGTAGGCGGCAACCGAGTCCTTGGTCGCGGCGGGCACACGGAACAGACAGCCCTGACACGAGCCTCCTCGATCCAAGCCGAGCACGAGGCCGGGGCGACCTTCGGTCCCACGATGGTGATACGACCACACCCGCAGCGCCCGGTGGAAGCCGTGGATGCGCGCTTTCGCCATCCAGTCGTAATCGAAGCCGGGCCGCCACAACAACGAGCCGTAACCGAAAACGTACAATGGCCCGGCCGGTAGCTCAGCCGATGAAGCGATCGCCCCCGGCCGCCGGGGTGGATGTCCCGGCGATGCGGTCGCCGTTTGCCTCGACTCGGTCATCGTTGCCATACCCCGAATGGATCAATCGGACCCGAGCAACCCGGCCGTGCGGCCGGCGTCGTAGCGCACATGGCCGTCGTCATCGCGCCGCGCGCTCGCGCTAGTCCAATGGCGATAACAGTGATCGGGCGTATCGAGCCAATGCACGACCGTTAGGCCATCGACCAGCATCAGGCGATCGGCCAGTAGCCAGCGGTGACAGTACACCGGATCGCGCTCGGCGCACATCAAGCCCACCGCCGCGTCGCCCGCCGCCCGGATCAGCTCCACCGCCGCGTGCTCGAAAGCGGCCGAGCGCATGTGCTCGGCGAACGCCGCCAGCCCCTCGGGCAGGGCGGGATGGCGCGAGCGCGCCATGTCGCTCAAGCGGCGCTTGCCGCCGAAGGCGCGCCCCCACCAGCTATAGCCGATGCCGGCATCGGCGAGTTGCTCGCGCAGCCGCTCGCGGGCGAACCAGGGCACACGCCGCGAGCGGGGATAGCTACGGATGTCGATGAGCCACTCGATGCCGGCTCGCTCGAGGAGCTCGATAAAGCCATCGCCCGAGCGGTTGCTGTGACCCACGGTGGTCAGGTGCGGGCGCGCCGCCTGATTCATCCGCGCAATGATGGCATATCCGCGGGGTCGTTTCCGTGGCGCCAGGCTGACGTGATTCGCCCCGGCCTCACCGCTCCTACGCCGGGTCGCTTCGATCGCCTTTGAGACCGCGGAGCGCATCGACGACCGCATCGGGCTCCATACGCCTCGTCCAATCGGGCGAGACATGGGCCGCGGCGATTTCGCCACTGGCGCTGACGACGTAGGTCGCCGGTATGGGGACCTCGCTGTCGCCATCGGCATTGCGTGCCGATAGCTCGACCGAGTAGCGCTCGTCGAAATCGGCCAGCTGCGGATCACCCGGCTGCAACAGCCCGTACATGCGGGCTACCCGACTGCCGGCATCGACGAGGATCTCGTAGGCCAAGTGATACCGCTCGGCTAGCCGCGAGGCATGCTTGGATGCCTCCGGCGAAATCGCCAGTAGCCGAGCCCCGAGCGCCTCGATTTGCGGCAATCGCCGCTGCAGGGCCCGCAGCTGACGGTGACAGAATGAGCACCATCCGCCTCGATAGAAGGTGATCACCACTGGGCCGGCGGCGAGTTGCTCGGACAGCGCGACGCGATACCCGTGGATATTGCGAAGCTCGAATGGCGGCGCAACCTCACCCACGCCAACGGCGCCGACTGGCCGCTCATCGAGCGCCGCTAGATGGCGATTGATCGCTTCGCATCGTGCAGGCGGCAGATGCTCAAGAAAGGTCGCCCGCAACGCTGCATTCTCGTCAGCGAGTGGCTCGTCATCGCTCGTCACCGTCGCCTCCTATTTGGCACACCCCGACCCGGCCCACCTCGCGCGCGGTCGCCGCGTTCACATCGCCACGCCTGCGGGCCTACAGCCCGTCACACAAACGCACGTCACGCAGCCTCACGCAACGCTCGGGCAACGGGCACAGCCCTTGGCACCGGTACCACCGGAGCCCGCTTGCGCCACCGCGCACCCGCAGCCCTGCGGCAACGACGTCCGGCGCGTATCTCGCCCGGCGAGTGGCTGGCGCGGACGATCGAGGCCGATGCATCCGATGTTACCTGCACGCGCGGCGCTACGGAGCCCCCGAGTCCAGGGCTGACTTTCGCGAAGTGTGGCGCGACCGCCGAGAATCCGGCAGGCGGGGCTTCACCGGGGCGTTGTCCCTCAAGCGGTCCCGGCCGAGCGGGCCTGCGACTCCTCGGCTACCCGTCGTATCGCATCAGCGAGCGCGGGCGCCGGCTGGGCACCGGAGATCAGGTAGCGGCCATCCAAAACGAAGCCCGGCACGGCGTTGACGCCCGCCTCCATGAAACGCCGCTCGGCGGCTCGCACGGTATCCGCGTAGCGCCGCGACTTGGCAACGGCCTCGGCAGCATCACCGTCGAGACCGACCGATGCCGCCTTTTGTCGCAGTACGGCCGAATCGGACGGCCGTTCGGCCTCCCCGAAGTAGGCGTCGAACAGGGCCAGCTGCAGAGCCGTCTCCCGGCCTTGCTCCGCGGCCCAGGCGAGCACGCGATGGGCATCGAACGTGTTGTGCGCGCGGCGCTCACGCGCTCGGCGGAAATTGAGCCCCAAATCCTCGGCCAGCGCGATCATCTCGTCCTGCGCACGCTCGACAGCGGTGGCATCTTGAGCGTACTTGCGGCACAGGTGGTCGAGGATCGGCTCGCCCTCGGGAGGCATGTCCGGATTCAGCTCGAACGGCTGCCAGGCGAGCTCAACATCGACCTCGCCCTCGAGTGTCTCTAACGCCTGCTCCAGACGCCGGTAACCAATGGCGCACCAGGGACAAGCCACATCGGAAACCAAATCGATTCGCAGGTTGTGCATGGTGGATCTCCCCACAAGCACGGATGTTGGGCGGCTCCTGAGCCGCTAGGACACCGAGCCCTGGCGCGCCGAAGCCTATCTTTTGTTGAACAATTGCTCAAGTTACTATTTTTCAACGCTCGCCGCGCGAGTGCGCCTTGCGCTCAACGGCCCGGTCGGAGACCGCGCAGCCAAGGATCGCCCCGTAGGAGACGTTGGCATGCCACGCACGGCCACCCACACACGCGATGACTCGCTCGACAAGGCGCTGAACCTATTCTGGCGGCAGGGTTTCGGCGGAACGTCGTTGAAAGACCTCGAGCATACCTTGGATATGCGGCCGGGGAGCATCTATGCGACGTTCGGCAGCAAGGACGAGCTGTTCCGCGAAGCCCTCGATCGCTATGCCGAGCGTTCCATGGCCGAGCTAGAGCGCGTATTGACCGCCCACCAATCGCCTCTCGGGGGCCTCGTGGCCTATTTGCGTGGGCTCGGCGGCCTACGCGATCGCGACGAGCCCTGCCAAGCCTGCATGATGGTCAAAACCCTGCTGGAATTCGGCAGCTGCGAGGGGGCGGCGGCACGACAGGTCGAGAATCTGCTCGCACAGATGGAACGCCGATTCGGCGAGTGCCTCGACAAGGCCCGCACGCTGGGCGAGATCGCGGCCGACGCCGATCCGCAGCGCCTTGCCCGGCGCCTGCAGGCCGACGTCGTCGGCTTGCGCACCTACGCGCAACGCCGTGTCGACGACCGTGCCGTGCGCGCGCTAGCCGAGGATATCGCCGACGACTGGGCGCGGCTGCATCGATAACCGCGCCAAAGCGTGCACGAGGGCAGGGCGAGGCGGGGGCTGGGCCCCGCTCGCGAACGCGCTCGGCGATGGCGTGGCCGCGGTGCGGCAGCCCGCGCACGCCATCGTCCAACGGTCAAGGCAGCCACCGGGGCCCCACCGGCGCCGCTGGGGCTGAGGCGGTGGAGCCCGCCGTACAGCGGCGCTTTCGCGCTCATCGACTAGCTGGCGGCGCGGGTTGCGCGAGCCCCCGATTGGGATCGGTAGGGCCCCATCGACCGCTACGGCCTGCCGGGAAAAGCGGCGAGGCGGCGGCGATGAGCAATCCAAGCACGCCACACCCGACGAAAGCGTCGGCGTAGCCGACCCGATCGATGGCCCAACCGATCGCCGGAGAGCCCGCGGCCTGACCCACCGCGATCGCGAGGAACGGCAATACCGGGCCCCATTGCGCGCGTCCCGGCAACAGTCGGACGCCGTGAACGAGATAGAGGCCGCTCAATGTCATGAAGGCCCAGCCAAACACCGCCGCCGAGATCCATGTCACCGCGACGCGGTCCGGGCTGGCCGCGAGCAAGGCGAACGCCGCCGCCATTGCGGCCAGCACCAGGGCGTGGGCGCTGCGCCCGCCGAGGCGGTCGCCGAGATCGCTGGCCCAGGCACCGGCCAGCCCCGCCAGGCCCACGACCAGCCACAACAGGGCGGTCGCCCGACCCGAGGCACCGCCCAGCGAGACCACGAGATCGGGGGCGAAGACCCAGTAGCCGGAGCCGACGAAGCCGATGGCGAAGCCGAGCCCTGCCAGGGCCCCCAGCTCGCGCCACGAACCCGTCCGCTCGGCCGTGCTCGCCTCGCCATGGCCGGCACGAGCCACCGAGGGCAGGGCGAGCGCGACCGCCACCAGCCCGGCGAATGCCAGCATCGCGAAGGCCCCATAGGACGCGCGCCAGGCGTCGATGGCGATGAGCACCGGCACCACACAGACGACTAGACCGAGGCTGGTGCCCGCGTTCATTACCGCGTTGACGCGCCCGTGCAGCTGCCGCTCGAGTGCGGCCTCCACGCCGGCCGACAGTGCGGGCATCATCAACCCCGTCGAGATACCGCAGGCGAATACGCCGGCGCCCAGCGTGAACGCATCCGACGCCCGGCTGATCAGGGCCAGCCCACCCAGTGCGAACATCGACGCCACCATCGCGGCGTGGCGCGCGCCGAGGCGGGCGGCGAGCAGCGGTGCGAGCCCGCTCGCCAGGGCGAAGCTGATGAACGGCATCGCACCAACGAGGCCGACGGCCTCCGTCGAGAGGCCGAGCTCGGCGCGCATCGCCGGAACGAACAGACCGAAGGCATAACGCGCGAGCCCATAGGTAACCGCGATCAGGCCGGCCCCGAGAGCGGCGAAGCCGACTGCGCTGCGGGCCCTCACGACCCCACCCCTTCACCACACGTGAGTGCCGCCGGCACCAACGCCCGCAGATGCCGAATCGCCGCCTCGGACCCGAGTACGGGGACCAGCGCATCGGCGCCCTCGAAGACGAGCAATACGCGCTCGGCCAGCGCGCGATCGGCCCCCAAGCCGTCCTGTGCGACCGCGGCCTCGACGACCTCCAACAGCTCCTGCTTGAGCTCGCGGCCGAGCTGCGCGATCGCGGGCACTTGGCCCTCGTACTCGGCGATCGCCTTCATGACGATGCACCCGCGTGTCGAGGTCGTCGCCAACCACGAGGCGTGCACCTGCGCGAGCGCGGGGACACGCTCGCCGTCAGAACCATGGTCCAGCGCACTGCGCATGGCTTCCATATAGCGGCGAAAGCGCCGCGAGAGCACGGCCTCGACGAGCGCGTCCTTGGAGGAGAAATGGTTGTATAGCGTCATGCGCGCGACGCCGGCCTCCGCGACGACGCGATCGATGCCGGTGGCGTGGAAGCCTTCCGTGTAGAAAAGGCGCTCCGCGGTATCGAGCAGCGCCTCGTGCTTGCTGGGGGGCATAAAGTTACTCTATATAGACCGATCAGTCTACTACTAGAGTACACCGCTCACGTAGCCGCTACAAGGCGCACCAGCCGTTCCGCGGATTGCTATACGAGCGCAAGAGTAGGGGGATTAGCGCGCGTGGAGCCAACGCGCCGGCCAGAGGCGCGTGCACCAGGGGTACGTATGAAGCGTCGGCGGCGGAGGTACTAAGGCCTTGCAACCCAACACGGCACAATTTCCACGAGAATATTGACCCTGTAGCGCACTAAAGGGCTTAGAGTCGCCGCCAATGCTTTGGGCTAGCTCTGGCTTGGCGGCCGACGCAAGCGGTCCGGGGCTGATGGGCTCGAGCGGCGGCGGGATGATGGAGTGCGGCGGCATGATGATGGGTAGCATGATGCTCTTCGGCGGCCTATTCATGTTGCTTCTGGTCGCGCTTTTGGTATTCGCCCTTGTCGCACTGATCAAGTAGTTACGGCACGGATGAGTTGCAATGACGACGTTTGATCATGGGCGCCGCCGCACGCTCTACCGCCTGGGTGGCGCGTTCGGCTTGGCGGCGCTCGGACCGGGGTTAGGCGTCGCCAGCTGCAGTGACACGAGCTCAAGGGCCAGCGGTGTCGAGAGTGCCCAAGGCGAGCAGGACATCTCACCCGACGTTGACCTGCGGCTGCGCGCGCACAGCGACACCGTGCCCATCCGTTCGGGCCCGGCCAGCGAGGTCTGGCGCTACTCGGCCGAGCTTCAAAGCGGTCCTGCTGGTACGCTGCAACCCGTCAACGAGAGCTACATTGGACCCGTCATCCGCCTGCGCCGCGGGCCGCGCTTCCGTGCAGAACTCGTCAACGAACTGCCCGAGGACACGACCGTGCACTGGCACGGCCTGCACGTGCCGCCCGAGGTCGATGGGCAGCCGCGGTTGCCGATCCGGCCGGGCGAGTCGACGGAGGTGGCCTTCGACGTCGTCGACCGGGCAGGCCTCTACTGGTACCACCCGCACCCGCACGGCCCTGACGGCGGACGCGTCGGGTTCCAGAGCTACGCCGGCCTCGCCGGACCCTTGGTCATCGAGGACGAGC
>CAYTWS010000027.1:0-2302 GCA_964442145.1 uncultured Ectothiorhodospiraceae bacterium
GTATGTGCCTCGGTCTTTGGCCCTTCACTCAAATCGAGCACCGTAGATCGGTGCGGATGGCCTCGGGCCACAGCGACTCCAGCTGGCCTTTTTGTCATCCGAACAACCCAGAGGGATAGCTTGATGAACAAATCCGAATTCATTGAGGCCGTCGCGCAAAACGCGGACATTCCCAAGTCGACCGCGTCGAAGGCGGTGGATGCCATGGTCGACGTAATCGGCGATACGCTGAGGCAGGGCGACCAAGTCTCCCTTGTCGGGTTTGGTACCTTTCTGACCCGTAAGCGCGAGGCGCGCCAAGGCCGCAATCCGCAAACGGGAGAAAAGATCAATATCAGTGCGTCGCGGGTGCCGAGCTTCAAGGCTGGCAAAGCCTTGAAGGATGCCGTAAACTAGCGCACCCGCGCGCGGGGGTGCTTAGCTCAGCTGGGAGAGCGTCGCCCTTACAAGGCGAAAGTCGGGGGTTCAAGTCCCTCAGCACCCACCAAGACAACGGAGCGGTAGTTCAGTTGGTTAGAATGCCGGCCTGTCACGCCGGAGGTCGCGGGTTCGAGTCCCGTCCGCTCCGCCAAATTCGAGCGAGATCACGGGGCGCCCTTGCGGCGCCCCGAATTCGTTGAGCCCGTATGCGATCGCCGCGCGATCGCTTGCCCAATCACTAAAACGCTGCGTACGGGCGTATCATGCTCCAATCCTTTAGCGACCGAATCCGCAACTCGCGTTGGCTCGGCTACGCCATCGTGGGCGCGATATCGATTCCCTTTGCCCTGTGGGGCGTACAGGCGTATTTCCAAGGGGCCGACCCGCAGGTCGCGGCGGAGGTCAACGGCGAGCCGATTCAAGAGCGCCAGGTGAGCCAGGCCGTGACGAGCCGTCGCCAGCAGTTGCAGCAGCGCTTCGATGGCCAGCTACCCGACGCATTCACCGACGGCATGCTGCGCCAGCAGGTGCTCGAGCAGCTCATCACGCGCGAGCTGCTGCGCCAGCGCGCCGAGCAAGCCGGTCTACGCGTGACCGACGAGCGCGTCGCGGCCAAGATCCGCCAGCAGGAGCCATTCCAGCGCGACGGCAGCTTCGACCGCGAGGTCTATCGCCAGCGCCTTTCCCAAGTCGGTCTCTCGCCCGAGCAGTACGAACAGCGCGTGCGCCGGGGCGATCAGATCCAGCAGCTGCGCAATGGCGTGAGCCAGACCGCTTTGCTATTCGACACCGAGGCCCGATTGGCGGCGAGGCTGGGGCAAGAGGAGCGTCGCGTCGCCTTCGTCGAGCGCGCACGCGAGGGCATCGCGCAGACCGTCGAGCTCAGCGACGAGGCCATCCGCAGCTATTACGAGTCGCATCAGGAGCGCTTCGAGACGCCGCGGCGCGTGCGGGTGCGCTACATCGAGCTCAGCCTCGAGGATCTCGGTCAGCAGATCGAGATTCCCGAAGAGGAGCTGCGCGCCCAGTACGAAGCGAACACGGAGCAATACCGCGAGGCGGCCGAGCGCAAGGCCTCGCACATCCTGATCGAGATCCCCGATGACGCCGGCGCGGAGGCCGAGCAACAGGCGCGCGAGAAGGCCGAGCGCTTGGCCGAGCGGGTGCGCCAGGGCGGCGATTTCGATGCCCTCGCCGAGCAATACTCGGACGACCCTGGCTCGGCGCAAGAGGGCGGGGATTTGGGCTATGTGGGCCGCGGCGACATGGCCCAGGCGTTCGAGGAGGCGTTGTTCGAGCTCGACGAGCCCGGCACCGTGGCCGGTCCGGTCGAGACGAGCTTCGGCTATCACGTGATTCGGCTCGAGGACGTCCGCGAGCCCCAGCCGAAGCCGTTCGAGGCCGTGCGCGATCGGATCCGGGATCAGCTCGCGAAGCAGCGCGCCGAGCGGATGTTCTACGACCGGGTCGAGGTGCTCAAGAACGAGGCCTACGAGAACCCGGGGACCCTGGCGCCGGCGGCGGAGGCGGTCGGGCTCGAGATCCAGCAGAGCGATTGGTTCTCGCGCCGACAGGGCGAGGGCATCGCCAGCGCCGACGCGATTCGCCGGAAGGCGTTCAGCGATCCCGTGCTGCAAGAGGGGCGCAACAGTGAGATCGTCGAGCTCGGCGAACGCCGCGTGGCGGTGCTGCGTGTCAGCGGCGAACGCCCGCCGGAGACGAAGCCACTGGAGGCCGTGCGCGAGCAGGTGCGCGAGCAGCTGACCCAGCGGCGCGTCCAGGAGAAGCTGGAGAGCTGGGCGAGCGAAACGATGGCCCAGCTACGCAATGGAACGGGCATGCAGTCCGTGGCCGAGGCCGAGGGTGTCAGTTTCACCGACGC
>CAYTWS010000027.1:2402-10756 GCA_964442145.1 uncultured Ectothiorhodospiraceae bacterium
ATGGAACGGGCATGCAGTCCGTGGCCGAGGCCGAGGGTGTCAGTTTCACCGACGCGGGCTGGGTCAAGCGCGACGGGGGCGGCCTCGATCGAGGGTTGGCACAGACGGCGTTCGAGCTCGCCCCCCCGGATGGTGAGGGCGCGCGCTATACCTCGACCGATACCGGTAAGGGGCGAGCGGTCGTCGCCGTACGCGGTAGCCGTCTGCCGGAGGTGGATCAAGAGGCCGTTGACACGGCGCGCCAGCGCCTGCGTCAGGGGATCTCGCGCGCCGAGCTGCGCGCCTGGATCGAGGGGCTCAAGAGCGAGGCCGAGATCGTGCGCCACGATCCGCCCGAGCAACGCCAGGGCCAAAGCGGGGCGCGGCAGCAGTAGGCCTCGCCGCGGCTCTCGCGGCCCGCATCGGCTCCGCAACGGGTCGGTCGCGGGGCGTGGGCTTGGCCAGCCGCCCAGCCCGTCAGCAGGTTCAGACGGGCCGCATCGCCGTCGTGTTGAAGCCGCTATCGACGTGGATGACCTCACCGGTGATGCCTGCGGCGAGATCCGAACCCAGGAACGCCGCCGTATTGCCGACGTCGTCGATGGTGACGTTGCGCCGTAGCGGCGCGCAGGCCTCGACCTCGTCGAGGAGCTTGCGGAAGTCGCCGATCCCCGAGGCGGCCAGCG
The DNA here is from genome assembly GCA_964442145.1 of uncultured Ectothiorhodospiraceae bacterium. Taxonomy (GTDB): domain Bacteria; phylum Pseudomonadota; class Gammaproteobacteria; order XJ16; family Halofilaceae; genus Halofilum. The sequence goes on from CAYTWS010000027.1 coordinate 3,068, forward strand.
TGCGGATCGGTCCCGCCGAGATCGCGTTGACGCGAATCCCTTCCGGGCCCAGCGAATAGGCCATATAGCGTGTATTGGCCTCGAGGCTGGCCTTGGCCACCCCCATGACGTTGTAGTTCGGCAGCGCGCGCTCGGCGCCCAAATACGTCAGCGTGATCATGCTGGCGTTGCGGCCCGTCATCAGCGGGCGCAGGGCCTGGCCCATGGCGGCGAGGCTGTAGGAGCTGATGTCGTGCGACTGGCTAAAGCCCTCGCGCGTGAGGTTGGCCAGGTAGTCGCCGTCGAGATGATCCCTCGGGGCATAGGCGATGGCATGGACGACGATATCGACGCAGCCCCACTGCTCGGCGAGGGTGTCGGCGACCTGCTGGATCTGCTCGTCCGAGCCGACATCCAGCGGCATCAAGAAGTCGGAATCGACTTGATTGGCAAGCTCGCGGACGCGCGGCTCGAGCTTGTCCGTTTGGTAGGTGAACGCCAGCTCGGCGCCCTGGGCGTGCATTGCACGCGCGATGCCCCAGGAAATGGAGCGCTTACTGGCTACACCCGTGATCAATGCTCGCTTGCCGTCGAGAAACCCCATGGCGCGACGCTCTCCGCTTGATGTGCGAATGGACGCGATCATAGTGCACGGGCTGCGCCGCCGACAAATCCGATTGGGGGCCTCGTGGCGCCGGTGGCACCGCGGGTGGCGCGCGGGCTTACTTGACCGCGTGCGTGAAGACGCCGTCCCAGTCGGGCCCGGGCGGCTCTTGGCGGAAATACGCGATCCGATCGAGATACATCGGGGGCAGCGGATCTTGCGGGTACTCGCGCGATAGGGAGAAGAACTCGCGCTCGGCGTCGTCCCATTGCTGGCGCCAGTACTGCTGCAGGGCGTTGTGGTAGCGCTTGAGGTCCTTGCGGCGCTGGCGGTCCATCTCCTCGACGAGCGCGAGCGGCTCGAAGATCGCCACGGGCCGATCCTTGCCTTTGACCCGCACGACATCCAACTGGCGGTATTCGAATTCGGGCACGGCGTCCTTGGTGGTCTCGCTGACGATCAAGGAAATGCCGTACGTGCGGGTCAGTCCCTCCAGGCGTGACCCAAGGTTGACCGCATCGCCCATGACCGTGTAGGCCATGCGGAACTCCGAGCCCATGTTGCCGACGTTCATCACGCCCGTGTTGAGCCCGATGCCCACCTCGAGCGCGGGCACGCCCTCGCGCTCGAACGTCGGTTTGAGCGATGCCATCGTCTGCAGCATCTCGCGGGCGGCGAACACGGCATGCTTGGCGTGCTCGGGATCGTTCAGCGGCGCGCCCCAGAACGCCATGATGGCGTCGCCCATGTATTTGTCGATGGTCCCGCGGTGGTTGTGGATGACCCGCGTCATGGGCGTGAGGAACGTATTCATCAGCCGTGTGAGCTCTTCCGGGGGCAAATCCTCCGAGATACTGGTGAAGCCGCGCACGTCGGAGAACAACACGGTCATCTCGCGGCTCTCGCCGGCCAGGGTGACCTCGCTCGGGTCGCGGTCCATCTCCTCGACGAGCTCGGGCGGGATGTACTGGCCGAACAGCTTGGCCAATTGGCGCTTGCCGCGGGTCTCGACGAAAAAGCCCCAGGCTACGTGGAACATGAAGAGCACGAGGATGAGCGCGAGCGGCGACGCCAGGGGGAGCACCAAATCCCCCGTGCTCCAGGCGGCCATGTTGCCGCCGACGGTGGCGACGGCGAGCGCCCCCGTCGCGGCGGATAACCACAACGGCGATAGCAACGGCAGTCCGGCGGTCATGGCGAGGCCGATCACCGCCAGCAAGACGAACTCGTAACCGAGCAAGTACGCCGGGCGCTGCTTGATGCGCTGGTCCAGGATGCCCGAGATCACGCTGGCGTGGACCTCGACCCCCGGGTAGACGTTTTGCACCGGCGTGGTCCGCAGGTCGAGAAGGCCCGCGGCGGTCGCGCCCACGAGGACGATCTTGTCCTCGAGCACCGAAGGGTCGGCCGAGCCATCCAACACGTCCTTGGCGGAGACGTAGGGGAAGCTGCCTTGCGGGCCTCGGTAGGGCACCAGCACGGCACCCTGGCGGTCGAGCGGGATGCGGTAATCGCCCACGCGGGCGGCCTCCAACGCGCGGTAGTTGCGCCCGTCACGCACGATCTCGAGCTCGACCGGTGGCCAGTCCAGCGCGGCACGCAGTGTCGCCAGTGCGAGCAGCTCGTAGAGGGCACCGTCGTACTGTTGCACTAGCGGCACGCGCCGGAACACCCCGTCGCTGCCCACCAGCGGATTATCGAAGAAGCCGCCGCCGGCGGCGCTTTCCTGGAGCAGGGCGAGATTGGCGCCGAAGCCTTCGGGTTGAGGGACCGGCAGATCCGCGGCACCGGTGGCCTCGAGTGTGCCGATGGGCTCGGGCAGGGCACCGCTGGTCGGATCGCCTTGCTCGACCGAGCTACGGAAGAAATACCCCAGGGCGATGCTTCGCCCTTCGAGCGCACGGGCGAAGACGCGGTCGCGATCCAGGCGGGGCGCGAGCGCCTCGACGGTGCGCTGGAAGGCGGGATTATCCGAGAGACGGCCCTGGGAGAGCTCACGCAGGATCTCGAGCTCGCGATTGCGGTCTTTCTCGGCGAAGACGATATCGAAACCGAGGGCCTCGACGTCGTAGCGCTGGTAGAGTTGATCGACCAGCTGGGCAAGCTCATCGCGTGGCCAAGGCCAGCGGCCCACTTCCTTGAGGCTGGTCTCGTCGAGCTCGACGATGGCGATCCGATTGTCCTGGGTGCCGGGCAGCGTCAGGTTGAGCCGCGCATCGTAGGCGTAGTTCTCGAGCTGCTGGAGGAGATCGATGCGCATCGTTCCACTGGCGTGGAGGAGGAACGGTACGATGAGCGCGAGACTGATCGCGATCCGGATGAGGCGCTGATAGTGCACTTGGGGGGCTTGGGCCTTTCCGGTCGGCACTGTCGGCAAGGTAGCAAAATCGCGTCGGTGCCACTACCGAGGCGCACCCCACGCGCGTGCTAAGCTGGAGCCGCGCGTGAGGGGGGAATGGCGGGTGCTGCAGGTACAGTGAGGGAGATGCTGCATTGTCCGAACCGATCCGCTTGGGTGTGAACCTCGACCATGTCGCGACCGTGCGCCAGGCGCGCGGGACGCTGTATCCGGATCCGCTACAGGCCGCCTATCTGGCCTGCGATGCCGGTGCCGACGGCATCACGCTGCACCTGCGCGAGGATCGTCGCCATATCCAAGATCGCGACGTCGCCGATATTCGCAACCACGTGCACGCGCGGCGGAATCTCGAGATGGCGGCGACGGACGAGATGGTGGGAGTTGCCCGGCGCATCGGCCCCGACGATTGCTGCCTGGTGCCGGAGCGCCGCGCCGAGTTGACCACGGAGGGCGGCTTGAACGTCGTCGCCGACGAGCACCGGTTGGCCACGGTTTGTGAGGCGCTCACCGCCAGCGGGATCGATGTCTCGTTGTTCGTCGACGCCGATCGCGCCCAGATCGAGGCGGCGGCGCGCTGTGGTGCCGCCGCCGTCGAGATCCACACCGGGCCTTACGCCAATGCGGGCGACGATGCCAGCCAGCAGCGCGAGCTCGAGGCAGTTGCGCGGGCCCTCGAGCACGCACGGGATTGCGAGCTTCGGGGCCACGCCGGCCACGGGCTGGACTACCGTAACGTCGAGGCCGTCGCCGCGATCGCGGCCGTGCGCGAGCTCAACATCGGCCACGCGATCGTCGCCCGCGCCATCATGACCGGCATGCCGGCCGCCGTGCGTGATATGAAGCGGCTCATGCGCGACGCCCGCCGTTGATTGCGCCGGGCTAGCGGCAGGCGCGATCGGGGTCCGGCTGGGGTGCCGCCAGCTCGGCGATCTCGTCGATCGCGCGCAGGAGCTCGTCGAGCGCGCGCGTGAGACCCTCCCATGTGCCCCGCTGCGCCTCCTGCTCGACCGAGGTGACGGCCGCCTCCAGGCGGGGGACACCGCAATACGCGGCTGCGCCGCGCAAACTGTGGGCCGTGGCCCGCACCGCGTCGGCGTTTTGCGATTGCATCGCATCGACCAACCGCTCGCGCGTCTCGGGGAGGCTGCGCTGGAGCACGGCGAAGAGCTCGGCGGCGACGTCCTCACGCCCGGCCGCGCGGCGCACCGCCTCGGCGCGGTCGTAGACGGGCTGGGGTTGGTGGCTCGCGCCGTCGTCGTGCGCGAAGGGCGCGCCTTGGTCCGGCGAGGCGGGCGGATCATCCCAAAGCGGTCCCGCGCGGGCGTCGCAATACCACATCGCCAGCACCCCGCGCAGCTCGGCGCGCGTGACCGGCTTGATCAGGAGCTCGTTGATCCCCGCCTCCATGGCACGCTCGTTTTGATCTTGGAAGGCGTCGGCCGTGATCGCGATGATCGGGATCAGTGCGTTGGCGGTGTCGCTCGAGCGAATGGCTTCGGCGGTGGCGATACCGTCGCGGTCGGGGAGGTGGATGTCGAGCAAGACGGCGTCGAAGCGTTGCGTGCCGATGTAGTACAGCGCTTCGTCGCTGGCGCCAACGGCGACGGCCTCGCCATTCTCGTCTTCGAGATAGGACGCGAATAGCCGCCGATTGACCGGGTGGTCGTCGATGATCAGCACGCGCAGACCCGTGGGTAGTGAGCTACAAGGGCGCTCGCCGCGCGCGTTGGCTTGGTCCTCGGCCGTGGCGCCGAGCGCCGCCTGTAGCGCCCGATTGATGACGGTGATATCGGGCGTCTTGGGGATGACCTCGTCGAAGCCCGCTCGCCGCAGCTGTTCGCGGACGCCGGGGTTGGGCGCATGCGCCAGGGCGCACTGGGGCCGCACGCGCGCGGTGCCGTCGGTCACCGGATCGGGGAGCTCGCCAGCGAAGACGCTCGCAGCGGGCACATGGACGACGATTGCATCGGCGACGCCTGCCGACGATCCCGCCGACGATGCGGCGCACGCCTCGATCTGGTAGCCGGCGCGTTGGAGCACCCGCGTATAGACGGGGCGGGATCGATCGTCGTCATCGACGAACAGGAGCTTCTGGCGTGCGCGGCTGCGTTGGTCGATCGCTACGTGATCGGCGCGCTCGAAGGTGGCGCCGAACCAGAACGTCGTGCCAAAGCCGGGCTCGCTCGAGAACTCGATGGAGCCGTCCATGAGAAACACGATCTCGCTGGCGATGTGCAGACCCAGGCCGGTGCCGACCTGGTCGGGATTGCCCCTGGTATCGCCTCGGGGGCGGCCCTGGGCGAAGGCCTGGAACAGGCGTGTCTGCGCCGACTCGGGGATCCCCGAGCCGGTGTCGGCCACGGAGAAACGCAGTTCGACATGGCCGTCGTCACCGATCGAGCCGGTAACGGCCAATTCGACATAGCCCTCCTCGGTGAATTTGACCGCGTTGCTGACGAGGTTGATCAGCACCTGTTTGAGCCGCAATGGGTCGGTGTAGACCCAGTTGATGTGCTCGGGCACGGGCGGCACGAGGAGCTCGACGCCTTTGCGCATCGCGTGGGGGCCGAACAGGTGGAAGACCTCGACGACAATCGCGTTGAGGTCGGTCTCCACGTGCTCGAGCTCCATACGACCCGACTCGATCTTCGACAGATCGAGGATGCCGTTGAGCAGGCCCAACAGGCTGCGCGCGGACTCGCGGATGTTTTCCAGGTAGTCGGCCTCGACGGTGTCGAGATCGGCCCGCTCGAGCAGCTCGGCGAAGCCGACGATCGAATTCATCGGTGTTCGAATCTCGTGGCTGATGTTGGCGAGGAAACGCGATTTGAATTCGCTAGCGGCCTGCGCCTCGAGGTGGAGCTCCTCGAGCTCGGCGTTGCGTTTTTCCAGCTCTTGCAGGGTCGATTCGAGCTCGGCGGTCTTGTGATCGACACGGGCTTGCAGGGTCGAATGCTGGTCCTCGACGGCCCGCGCCATTTCGTTGATGCTGCGCTCCAGGGATCCGGGCTCGTCGCCGGCGCTGCGGACGCGCGGGACGCTGGGCTGGCCTTGACGCACGCGTGCCACCGCCTCGTTGATTCGCCGCATGGGCCGGGTGACCCTTCGGCCGATCTGGATGGCCAGGGCACCGACCACCGCGAGCGCCGCGAGCGACACCGCCAGGCTCTGCGCGAGCACCGTCCATTGGCGCTCGCGGATAGCGCGGGCGTCGATGACGAGCTCGATCTCGCCGACCGGTGCCGCCTCATGCGCTTCCGCGCCGGCTTGCGTGGGGGCACTGGCCGTCCGGGGAACGATGGGGTGGGTGACCGTATGGAAGGCGCCGGTATCGGCATCGAGGGCACTCGCGTCGAAGCCGCCCCGCTGGGCGCGCGCCAGCGCCGCACCGTTTGGCCCCAGGATGACGACCCTCTCCAACGCGGGATGCTCGCCCAGGCTCGCCTCCGCGAGCCCGCGCAAGGCCTCGGGGTCGCGCTCGGCGAGGCTCGGTTCGCCCGGCGTGGCGGCATGATCGGCGACCGCGCGTGCACGCTCCAACACACTGGCCTCGAGCGCGCCCACGCGGGCCCATGCCTGGTAGAGGGTGAGGATCGCGGCGACCAACGCCGCAGGGACCAAAGCGAGCAGCACGACTTGGCGCTGGATCGTCCATTTCGCCATGGTCTCGCCTCCTTACTGGGGCCGCCGCGGGGCCGCGGCGGCCCCGTGGGCCCGTGCCGGCGTTCGAGCCACGGGGGTGGCGTCGGCCGATACGCGCGACCAGCGCCGATCGTGGCGGGAGCCGTGAGGCGCGTGTCCGCACAAGGGGTGGGCGCTAGCGCATCGGCCGAGCGGGCTGTCAGCGTCGGGCATCCGCACCCCGCCCACGGTCGATCGCGGGCAGTGTCAACAGGCCCTAGGTGAGGACGAACTCCATCTTGACGCCCGCGACATCGATCACCGACTTGTCCTCGAGCTTGACCGCTTCTGTGCCCACGGACTGGCCGTCGACCGTGGGATGCGACGTCTCCGCGCCCTCGACCTGGATCAGATAATAGCCGTCGGCACGCCGGGTCACGGCGGCGACCTGCACGCCCGGCTTGCCCAGCGTCGTCAGCGCCTTGGTGAGCTGGAGCTCCTGGCCGGCGTTGGCACCGCTTATCACACGCAGCAGCGCGCTTTGCTGCGCCGCTTGCGATTGTTGTTTCTCGGACTCGGCGACCAGCTCGGCGCCGAGCTGGTTGACGGATCGGTCGAGCGAGTCGTTGTCGGTATTCTCCTTCTCCGGCATGCCCGCCGCGTCGGGGCGGATGATCATCGTGCTCTCGTGCTCGCCCTCGTCGGCGCCGTCCTCGTTGCTGAAGGTGAGCATGTGCTTGCCCACGGCGATCACATCGCCGTTCTGCAACGCATGCTTTTTGACGAGCGACCCGTTGACGTAGGTGCCGTTGGTGCTGTTTTGGTCTTCCAGAAAGGAGTCGTTGAGTATCGTCAGGATGCGCGCGTGGTGACCGCTGACCGCCGGATCGTCGATCTGGATGTCGTTGTCCGACTTGCGGCCCAGCGTCATCTCCTCCTTGTCGAGCTCGTGCTCGGCGAGGGTTTTCCCATTGGAGCGCACGGTTAGTTTGGCCATGAGGATTCCGTGTAGCGTGTCGGGTCACTGGAACCAATCGACGAACCGTCTCAACCAGCTTCGGCGCTTGGGAAGCGGCGTGAGCACCTTGACGAGCACCACCGATACGTTGTCGCGCCCGCCTTGCTC
>CAYTWS010000028.1:0-8479 GCA_964442145.1 uncultured Ectothiorhodospiraceae bacterium
TGATCGCGTTGGCCATGTTCTCGACGGCGATGCGCAGGAAGCCCTCGGCGACCTGCGCCGGCGAGCGGTCGTCGCCCGTCTCGCGCTGGATGCGCCGGGCGAGGGCGTCGAAGCCTTGCGTGACGGCGGCCTCGTCCAGCGGCTCGTCCGCGTTGGGCCCGAAGACGTGCGGGAAGAGCGCGGGCTGGAGCTTGCCCAGCATGACGTTGCAGTCGGTCACGCACAGCGGCCCGCCGCGGCGATAGCTCGCCGGTCCGGGGTCGGCGCCGGCCGAGTCGGGCCCGACGCGATAGCGCGTGCCATCGAACGACAGGATCGAGCCGCCCCCCGCGGCGACCGTGTGGATGCGCATCATGGGCGCGCGCAGGCGGAAGCCGGCGACCTCGTTCTCGAACGCGCGCTCGTAGGCGCCGGCGTAGTGGCTCACATCGGTCGAGGTGCCGCCCATGTCGAAGCCGATCAGGCGGTCAAAGCCGGCCGCCTCGCCCGTGCCCACCATGCCGACCACACCGCCGGCCGGCCCGGACAGGATCGCGTCCTTGCCGCGGAAGGCGCGGGCCTCGGCGAGGCCGCCGCTGGACTGCATGAACATCAAGCGCACGTCGCCCAGATCGGCGGCGACGCGCTCGATGTAGCGCGCCAGCACGGGCGAGAGGTAGGCGTCGACGACGGTGGTGTCGCCGCGGGCGACCAGCTTCATCGTGGGGCTGACCTCGTGGCTCACCGAGACGTGGCCGAAGCCGCGCTCGCGCGCCATGGCCGCGACCCGGGCCTCGTGGTCCCTGAAGGCATAGCCGTGGACGAAGGCGACGGCGATGCTGGCGAAGCCCGCCTCGGCGAGCTCGGCCAGGGCGGCGTCGGCGCCCGCTTCGTCCAGCGCCTCGACGACCGTGCCGTCGGCGCCGACGCGCTCGTCGACCTCGACGACGCGGTCGAACAGCATCTCGGGCAGCTGGATATCGAGGGCGAAGATGTCGGGGCGGGCCTGGTAGCCGATACGCAAGGCGTCGGCGAAGCCACGCGTGGTCACCAGAGCGGTCGGCTCCCCCGCGCGCTCGAGCAAGGCATTGGTCGCGACGGTCGTGCCCATCTTCACGTGGGCGATGCGCTCGGCCGGCACGGGATCGTCGATCGCCAGGCCCATGACCCGGCGGATGCCCGCGAGCGCGGCGTCGTCGTACTGGTCGGGGTTGTCCGACAACAGCTTGTGGCTATGCAGCGTGCCCTCGGGGGCGCGTGCGACGACGTCGGTGAACGTGCCGCCGCGGTCCACCCAGAACGCCCATTGCCCGTGCTCGCTCATCTAGGCTCCTCGTCGCTGGAACAGCGGGTCGCTACGCGGCGGGCCTATGCCTGGGCCCCGAACTGCCGGGTGATCGCGATGGCGGTCGCCAGGGCGTGGCGCCCGTCCGCGCCCGAGACCAGCGGTGCGGTGCTCGTGCGGATCGCCTCGAGGAACGAGTGGATCTCGGCCCGTATCGGGTCCCCGCGCTCGAAGTGACGTTCCTCGGAGACGAGCTCGGGGATGCCCGGATACATCTCGGACTCGCCCTTGCGGTGGATGGCGAGATGCTGCTCCTGCAGGTCGACCGAGAGGTAGCAGTCCTGCTGGAAGAAGCGGATGCGGCGCTCCTTCTTCGCGCTCACCCGGCTGGCGGTGACGTTGGCGACGCAGCCGTTGTCGAACGCCAGCCGCACGTTGGCGATGTCGGTCGCACCCGTGAGCACCTCGGCGCCGCTGGCGTCGGCGCGGGCCACGGTGGAGCCCACCACGTTCAGGATGATGTCGATGTCGTGGATCATCAGATCGAGCACCACATCGACGTCGGTGCCGCGCGGGTTGAACGGCGCCAGCCGGTGCGACTCGATGAACCGGGGGGCGGTGAGGAACTCGTCGGCGGTGAGCAGGGCGGGATTGAAGCGCTCCAGGTGCCCCACCTGCAGCACCAGCCCGCGGCGCTCGGCCTCGCCGACGAGGGCGTCGGCCTCCTCGACCGTGGCCGTGATCGGCTTCTCGACGAGCACATGGATGCCGCGCTGCAGGCATTCCAGGGCGATGGCGTGGTGCAACGCCGTCGGCGCGACGATGCTGACCGCCTCGACGTCGTCGAGGATCTCGCGATAGTCGCTGACCCAGCGGGCGCCCACACTCTCGGCGCAGGCGCGGCCGGCCTCTTCGTCCGGGTCGGCCACGGCCACGAGCTCGCATGCGCCGGCGGCGGCGTACTTCTGTGCATGGAATCGGCCCAGGTAGCCGACACCGATGACGGCCGTGGCAAGCGTCATGAAGGTCTCTCAGCGGCCGCTGCGTCGACGCGACCGGGTCATGGTATCGTAGGCGGCCTCGCCAGCCCGGCGGGGCACGCTGCGGTCAACGGGTGGGCAATAGTACAGCGATGGCAGGAGCCGCCGAAACCGATGGGCCCGCCGCGGCCGAGCCCGGCGTCGCCGGCGTCGACGAGGCCGGCCGCGGGCCGCTCGCCGGGCCCGTGACCGTCGCCGCCGTCGTCCTCGAGCCCGGCACCGCCATCGACGGCGTCACCGACTCGAAAAAGCTCACGTCCAAGCGCCGCGAGCGCGCCGCCGAGCGTATCCGCCAGCAGGCGCGCGACTGGAGCCTGGCCTGGGCCGAGCCCGACGAGATCGACGCATGCAACGTCCTGCACGCGACCATGGCGGCGATGCAGCGCGCGGTGGCCGCGCTCGACGAGACACCGGAGCGGGTCCGCGTGGACGGCAACCGCGCGCCCGGCCTCGACGTGCCGGCGGAGGCGCTCGTCGGCGGCGACGCCGCCGATCCCGCGAGCGCGGCTGCCTCGATCCTGGCGAAGGTCGCGCGTGACGCCCACATGCAGGCGCTGGAGGCCACGCATCCGGGCTACGGCTTCGCCGCGCACAAGGGCTATGCGACGCCGGCGCACCGCGAGGCGCTGATGCGGCTGGGCCCGTGCGCCGCCCACAGGCACTCGTTCGCCCCCGTCGACGCGGCAGCGCGCCAGATGCAACTGGATCTGTAGATCGCTCGGCATGGGTCTCGCGAAGGCGCGAAGAACGCGAAGGGGTGTTTCTTACGAGGTTGATGATGTGGTGGAGCATCCTCGGTCGCCGCGTTCGTAGCTTCTCGGTTTGATCAACTGGTAGTTCCGACTTTAGTCGGACAGGGAAGTGATAGGAGAGTAACGTGAGGGAGTATTCGCTCTTCGAATGGAAGTTCCGCTGAAAAGCGTTCTTTGGTTTTTTTACTAAGCATCAAGCTTGCGAAGGACCAATGACTACCGAGGGACCAAGGAAGGAAAGCGCTAGTTTGCTGCCATAAATGCTTCATTGCTGCATCCATGATTTCTTCCGATCTTTCTTTGCGCCCTTAGCGCCTTTGCGTGAACTCATCATCAACGAACACGACCTGAGGACGGCACACGCATGAACCCCGGCTTCGTCCATCTGCGCCTGCACACCGACTACTCGCTGGTCGACGGGACCGTGCGCATCCCGCAGCTGATGGAGCGCCTGCGCGAGCAGGGCATGCCCGCGGTCGCGGTCACCGATCAGAGCAACCTGTTCGCGATGGTCAAGTTCTACTCGGCCGCGCTGGCCGCCGGGGTCAAGCCCATCGTCGGTTGCGACGTGCTCCTGCGCCCGGATGCGCCGGGCGAGCCGCCCACGCCCATCGTGTTCCTGGTCCAGAACGACACGGGCTACGCCAATCTGATCCGCCTGATCTCGCGCTCGTATCTGGAGGGCCAGCACGGCGGCCAGCCCACGATCGAGCGCGGCTGGCTCGAGGGCGCCTCGGAGGGCTTGATCGTGCTGTCGGGCGGGCGCGAGGGCGACGTCGCGCGTGCCTGGCTGGCGGGCAAGCGCGAGCGCGCCCTGGAGCGCCTGTCGCACTGGCTCGCGCTCTTTCCGGGCCGGTTCTACCTGGAGATCCAGCGCACGGGCCGCGACCAGGAGGAGGCCTGGATTGACGGTGCGGTCGAGCTGGCCCACCAGATGCAGTGCCCCGTGGTTGCGACCAACGACGTGCGCTATCTGGACGCGGCCGACTTCGACGCCCACGAGGCGCGCGTGTGCATCCACGAGGGCCGCGTGCTCGCCGATCCGCGGCGCCCGCGGCCCTATAGCGACCAGCAGTACCTGCGCACCGAGGCGCAGATGTGCGAGCTCTTCGCCGATCTGCCCGAGGCGCTGGCCAACTCGGTCGAGATCGCGCGGCGCTGCAATCTGCGTATCACGCTGGGCGAGTCCTATCTCCCCGACTTCCCCGTCCCAAACGAGCACTCGGTCGAGAGCTATCTGCGCGAGCGTGCCTACACGGGCCTGGAGGCGCGCCTGGAGCAGCTCTTCGGCGCCGACGTCGGTGCCCAGGAGGACACCCGCGCGCCCTACGTCGAGCGCCTCGAGCACGAGCTCGGCGTGATCACGTCGATGGGCTTCCCGGGCTACTTCTTGATCGTCGCCGACTTCATCGAGTGGGCCAAGAACAACGGCGTACCGGTCGGACCGGGGCGCGGCTCGGGCGCCGGGTCGCTGGTGGCATTCGCCATGGGCATCACCGACATCGACCCGCTGCGCTACGACCTCCTGTTCGAGCGCTTCCTCAATCCCGAGCGCGTGTCGCTGCCCGACTTCGACGTCGACTTCTGCATGGAGGGCCGCGACCGCGTCATCGACTACGTCTCGGACAAGTACGGTCACGAGAAGGTCTCGCAGATCATCACCTACGGCACCATGGCCGCGCGTGCGGTGGTGCGCGACGTCGGCCGCGTGCTGGGCCACCCGTTCGGCTACGTCGACAAGATCGCCAAGCTGGTGCCGTTCGAGCCGGGCATGACGCTCGAGCGCGCGCTCGCCGAGTCCGAGGACTTGAAGGGCACCTACGACGAGGACGACGACGTCCGCGCCCTCATCGATCTCGGCCGCAAGCTCGAGGGCCTGGCGCGCAACGCGGGCAAGCACGCCGGCGGTGTCGTCATCGCGCCCAGCGCGCTCACCGACTTCGCCCCGCTGTACTGCGAGCCGGGCGGCCAAGGCGTGGTTACCCAGTTCGACAAGGACGACGTCGAGAGCATCGGCCTGGTCAAGTTCGACTTTTTGGGCCTGCGCACGCTCACGATCATCGACCGCGCCGTCCAGGCCATCAATCGCCGTCTTCAAGCCGCCGGCGCCGATCTGATCAGCATGGACCGGCTGGCGATGTACGACCGTGCCACTTTCGAGTTGCTGCAGGACTGCCGCACGACGGCCGTGTTCCAGCTCGAGTCGCGCGGCATGAAGGAGCTTATCAAGCGCGTCCAGCCCGAGGACTTCGAGGAGATCATCGCGCTGGTCGCGCTGTTCCGCCCGGGCCCATTGCAGTCGGGCATGGTCGACGACTTCATCGCGCGCAAGCACGGCCAGGCCGAGGTCACCTATCCCCATCCCGATCTCGAGGAGGTGCTCAAGCCCACCTACGGCGTCATCCTGTACCAAGAGCAGGTCATGCAGATCGCCCAGGTGCTAGCCGGCTACTCGCTCGGGGCCGCCGACTTGCTGCGCCGCGCGATGGGCAAGAAGAAGGCCAAGGAGATGGCCAAGCAGCGCAGCAGCTTCATCGAGGGCGCGACCGCGCGCGGCGTCGACGAATCCACGGCCGTCTACATCTTCGAGCTCATCGAGAAGTTCGCCGGCTACGGCTTCAACAAGTCGCACTCGGCCGCCTATGCGCTGCTGTCGTACCAGACGGCCTGGCTCAAGACACACTATCCGGCGGAGTTCATGGCCGCGGTCCTGTCGGCGGACATGGACAACACCGACAAAGTCGTCACACTCATCGACGAGTGCCGGCGCATGGACCTCCACGTCCTCGCACCCGACATCAACAACTCGGCCTACCACTTCAGCGCGGTCGACGCGTCGTCGCTGCGTTTCGGCCTGGGTGCGATCAAGGGTGTGGGCCAGTCCGCGCTCGAGGCCATCCTCTCCGAGCGCGACCAAAACGGCTCGTTCCGCGATCTCGACGACCTGTGCTGCCGCGTCGACGGCCAGCGCGTGAATCGCCGTGTCCTGGAAGCGTTGAATCGCGCGGGCGCCTTGGCCCAGCTGGGCCCGAACCGAGCCACCATCGAGCGCCGGCTGCCGCACGCGCTCAAGGCCGCCGAGCAACAGCGCCACAACGCCACCGTCGGCATGGAGGACATGTTCGGCGGGGGCGGCGGCGCGCCACCGGCGGCGAGCAACGACGTGCCGGTCCAGCCCGAGTGGGACGACGAGACCCGCTTGGCGGGCGAGAAGGAGACGCTGGGACTGTATCTCTCGGGCCACCCGATCGACCGCTACATGGACGAGCTCACGCGTTTCACGGGCGGGCGTCTGGCCGAGCAATGCGGTCGCCTGGAGAGCCAGAACCGGCGCCGCAGCGAGAGCCAGGAGCTCGTCTTCGCGGGTCTGGTCGCCGGCCTGCGCACCAAGAACACCGCCAGCGGCAAGATGGCGTTCGCCACGCTCGACGACGGCAGCGGCCGGGTCGAGGCCAAGATCGGCCCCGAGCTCTTCACCAAGCGCGGCGCCAAGATCGTGCGCGACAAGGTGCTCGTCATCGAGGGCGACCTCCAGGTCGACGATTTCTCCGGGGGCTACCAGATCGGCGCGCGCGAGCTCTTCACCATCGACGACGCCCGCGAGCGCTTCGCCCGGCGCTTGAAGCTCCGCATCAACGGCGCCGGCGCCGGCAACGGCTTCGTCGACCACCTCGAGCAGACGCTCACGCCGTTCCGCACGGGTCGGATACCGATCACCGTCGAGTACGAAGGCCCCCAAGCCCGCGCGACCATCCAGTTCGGCGAGGACTGGCAGATCCACCCCACGGACGAGCTGTTGAGCCGTCTCAAAAAGCTAGCGGGGGAACAGGAGGTTACGATCGATTACTGAGAGACGAACGACCCGTTGGGACCGCTGCTCAGCGCGGCGGCGAGACTTCGCTCGTGTCTTCGACAAGGACAAGATGTTTGACTCGAATGCGGTTGCGCCGTTATAAAAAGCCGACCTTGATAAGCACGAGCTTTAGGGAAAGCCTGACTGATGCGCCAATGAGGGTAGCTCAACTTGTAGGTCGCACTTCAGTGCGACAGATAAGGTGCCCGCCACGGCTGCGGTGAAGTCCTACCCGCAAAACGGTCAGCCAATCAGCGCTCACTTAATTACTCGTGCCTCGTAGATGCGTAGCCGGTATGGAGGCGTAGGTCGGAATCTGGGAACGCCTTGGTAACTGCTCGTATCAAGCGCAGTGCGAACAATGAATGTAGGAGTACATCATGTCTGCAAGGAAGCGGGCCACTGCACTTGCGTGGATTTGCCTGCCTCTTGGCTTCCTCGCCTTCGGTTTCGCCAGCGCAACACCGGCAACGGACTGGCTCGCCGGCCAGGCGCAAAGTAGTGGTGCCTTTTACGCCTCCGGCGACGCCGTAGGAACCGAGATCCAAGCCACCGACGCTGCGCTTGCCGCTTTCGCGGCACGCGATCGACACGATCTCGAAAACCTACCCGACGCCAGAGACTTCCTCAACGACAAACGCGTCACGACCGAGCGATTAGCACGCACGATCCGCCGGCTCGAGCGAAACGGTGAAGATACCGAAATGGCCATCCAAGCGGTGCTGCAGCGGCAGAATCGCGATGGTGGGTTCGGTGATCGCGCCGGCTATACCAGTAACGCGTTGGACACGGCATGGGCGGTCGAGGCGCTCGCCCGCGCCGGGCGCGAGGATGGCGAAAGCGTCGCTTCGGCGCTCGATTTTCTGCGCCAACGTCAACGTGACGATGGAGCATGGACGGGCGGTAGCGACGTATCGAACACCTACGCAACGGCGGTGACGCTACTCAGCGTCTCTCAGCTTCGCGGCACATACGATGTCCAAGCCACGGTCGACGCCGCCCGCCAATACCTGCTCGCCCAGAGCGACTCGGCGGGCGCTATCGGCCAGCCCCACGAGCACGCGATGGCCCTACGGGCGATCGCGCGGACCGCGCCAGCCAAGGATGTCTATACCCATCTAGCCGATGCCCTGGCATCGCGTCAGGCGGCCAACGGCTCCTGGAGCGATCGGGTATTCGCCACGGCCTTGGCCGTTCAAGCATTAACCGTAGTGGAGACGCCCCAGCCGAATCCTCGCTTGGGCAGCCTGCGCATCGAAGTCGTCGACGCCGAAACGGATGTAGCGCTCGAAGGCGCTTCGGTGTCGATCAGTGGTCCGAGCGATGCTACCGCCCAGACATCGAGCGATGGAACGGCCGCATTCGACAGCCTTGCGTTGGGCACCTACGACGTGGCCGTGGATGCGGTCGGTTATCGCTCGACGCAGGGTCAGCTGGCGATCGACAGCGAGGGCCGTCGGGTAAAGCGAACGGTGAGCCTGCTGCGATCGGGGGATGCCGACACCGGTGCGCTCGAGGGTACGATCACGAGTGCGGCTTCTGGCGAGCCCATTAGTGGTGTACAGATCGA
>CAYTWS010000028.1:8489-10723 GCA_964442145.1 uncultured Ectothiorhodospiraceae bacterium
GGCAGCGGTTCGACGACCGCAACGACGGACTCGTCCGGCTCCTACCGGATGCGGGGCCTCGAGCCCGGCGAGGTCCGCGTGGCCGTCCGTGCCGACGGCTTCATCGATGCGTTCGCCAAGCTCTCCCTCGAGACGGGCGCGACGTCGCGCTTGTCGACGGCGCTAGAACCTGTCAGCGATTCCGCCACCGTAGTGACGGGAACCGTGACGGCGGCGGACTCGGGCGCGCCGATCAGCGGGGCAACGGTCACCGTCGATGGGCCCTCCAGCGCGAGCACGACCACCGCCGGCGATGGGACCTACGAGATCACCGGCGTCGATGCGGGCGAGCTGCAAATCACCGTCTCGGCTGCTGGGTTCGAGCCGCGGTCGGTGACGATGATCGTCGACGAGACTCAGCGCATTGGATTCTCGCCGGCCTTAGCCGCTGAGGGCGATACCGTCGATTCACCCGACGGCGGCGCCCTGAAGGGCACGGTGGTCGACGAATCGACGGGCGACCCCATTGCCGGAGCCGTTGTGGGTGTCACCGGCGGCGGCGTCACACGCCAGGGAACCACCGCGGCCGATGGCACCTTCTCGTTCACGGATTTGCCGTCGGCGACACTCGAAATCCAGATCTCCGCGAGCGACTTCGGGGATAAGTTGCTCGTCGTTGATCCGCCCGACGCAGTAACCGTCGAAGTAGGCGAGATCGCATTGACGCCGGTGGCCAATCACTCGGGTGCGGTGACCGGCCGCGTCGTGGACTCACTCTCGGGCGAGCCGATCAACGGTGCCCGTGTCGAGATCACCGTCGGCGCTTGGCAGAAAGTCGAGCTCGAGCAGGCCTACGACAATCCGGTCGTGGTCGCGGGACCGCTGTCGCACAACAACGAGGAGTCGCTGAGCGTGCGTGTGCGCAATGTCACCAGCACCTCGTTCGATATCGGGATGCAGAGTCCGTGCGAGAGCGCCAAAGCTGAGCCGCAGCAACAAGACTGCCTACCCGAGCCACTCGGTGTCGAGGACGTACCTTATGTGGTGGTTGAAGAAGGAACGTGGACACTTCCGGACGGGACGAAGATCGAAGCCCGCCGTCCCGAAGTGCCCCAACTCGTCAGTGATCCCACTGGCGGTAAAGGGTCGGTGCTGAATTTCAAACACAGCTTTGAGCGAGCGCCCGCCGTTCTTCATGGCGTGATGAGCTACAATGACAGCCGCTGGACCAATAGTACAGTGTGGGACCCGGACGGCGGAAAACGGAATTCACCTTCTAAGAGTGGGGCTACCATTGCTCTGGAGCTAGCCGAAGTAGGCACGCGTCACGAGCCGGAACGGATTGGCGTTATTGCCGTGCCAAATGGTGATGGGGCCGACACGGCCGACTGGCATGAGGTAGGGAGTACCGATGGCCGCGCTGTCAAAGGCCACGCGTCTTGCTACGCGATGGATCGACTCGACGCCGCTGGCCTGTCGATGGTGGTCGCGGCGGATATGACCCGTAAGGGCGGCGACGGCGGCTGGTTGCGCTCTTGCCTTGGTTCGCAAACGCCGGAAGGCGCCCACATTGAAGAAGATAGAGTCACGGATCCGGAGCGCACCCACGCACGTGAGGCGGTGGCATGGTGGGCATTCACGGGGGCGGTCGAGAAGTCGCTGTCCGGTAGTCAGGGCGAAACCGGTGCGATGGAAACCGGCGCGGTATCGCTAGGCCGGTCGGTTGCTCCGATGAGCCAGGCTACTGATGCCAACGGCCGGTTCTCGTTCAAGGCGTCGGTGAGCGGGCAAGGCGCGCTCTCGGTGGAAGCTGACAACTATAATAGTGTGCACCGCCCCGTATACGTCGACCAAAATGGTGCGAATTTCCGCCAGGTCCGCTTGCGGCCGGACGATGTCCGCTCCGGTAGCCCCGATCTCGCCGCGGCCGGATCGACCGGGGTCGATACCGTGGGTACGGACAATGGCCCGCTCTACGAGGGCGAAGTCGAACTGGCGTGGGACAACCAGGGGCGGGCGAAGGTCGATCGTCCCTACGCCGTGTTGTCCTTCGTCGATTCGAACGGCGATGGCGCATTTGGCGCCGGAGATCGCAAGATCGAACAGGTCGAAGTAACGCACGGCTTGGATGCCGGTGCTGGCAAGTCGCGCTCGATTCGGGTCGGTGGTGCGGCTCCGTTCCAGGACGCACCCGTTTCGCTGTCGGTCGACGTAAATGACGACGTGGTCGAGGCGGATGATGCGAACAATGGCAT
>CAYTWS010000029.1:0-10360 GCA_964442145.1 uncultured Ectothiorhodospiraceae bacterium
CGACGTGGACGACCTCGCCCTCGCGCTGGATCGAGCCGGCCACACCCATCAGCCGTGCCCCGTAGAGCGCGGCGCGTTGGCGCTCGCGCACGCCGCGCCAGACGACGACATTGACCACACCGGTCTCGTCCTCGAGCGTGACGAAGGTCACGCCGGTCGCACTCGAAGGCTGCTGGCGCGCGATGACGAGCCCACCGGTGAGCACGCCGTCGCCATGGCCGAGTGTGCGAGTCGCCGCGGCGGTGCGCCAGCGATGAAAGCGCGAGCGCAACAGCGCCAATGGATGGCGCCGCAGTGTGAAACCCAGCCCGGCGTAGTCGGCGCGGATCGCCTCGCCCTCGCGCGGCGCACGCAGCGCGGGTGCGCCGGCCTCGTCGGCCTCGTCGAACAACGGCAGGCTCGTCTCGACGCCGTGCGCAGCCCACTGCTGGGCATGGCGGTGCTCGGCCAGGCTCGCCAGCGCATCGGCACCGGCCAGGGCATCGAGATCACGGCGATCGAGCGCCGCCCGGCGCGCCAGGTCGGCCACACGGGTGAACGCGCCTTCGGCCCGTGCCGCCGGGATGCGCTCGCGCGCGCCCGCCGAGAGCCCGCGCACCCGGTCGAGGCCGAGGCGCAGTGCCGCCCCGCCCTGCTCGTCCGGCTCGAGATCGGAGCCCGCATGGCTCGCGCCGACGTCGACGGCACGGACTTCGACGCCGTGGGCCTGGGCGTCGCGGATAAGCTGGGCGGGCCCGTAGAAGCCCATGGGCTGGGCATTGAGCAGGGCCGCGGTGAACGCCGCCGGATAATGGTATTTCAGCCACGACGAGGCGTAGGCGAGCAGCGCGAAGCTCGCCGCATGGCTCTCCGGGAAGCCGTAGCCGGCGAAGCCGCGGATCTGGTGGAACATGCGCCGCGCGAACTCCGCGCTGTAGCCGTTGGCCGTCATGCCGTCGACCAGGCGCTGCTCGAACGGCGCCAGATCGCCCGTCTTGCGCCAGGCCGCCATCGAACGGCGCAGCCGGTCGGCCTCGCCCGGCGTGAAATCGGCCGCGACCATCGCCATCTCGATGACCTGCTCCTGAAACAGCGGCACGCCCAACGTGCGCCCGAGCACGCGCTCGATCTCCGGCCCGCCCGACTCGACGGGCTCCTCGCCGCGCCGGCGGCGTAGATAGGGGTGAACCATCTCGCCCTGGATCGGCCCGGGCCGCACGATCGAGATCTCGATGACCAGGTCGTAGAAGGTCTCGGGCTTCAGGCGCGGCAGCATCGACATCTGCGCGCGCGACTCGATCTGGAAGACGCCGACAGTGTCGGCGCGCTGGATCATCGCGAAGACGGCCGGGTCCTCGCCCGGGATATCGGCCAGCGTGAGCCGCTCGCCGTAGAAGCGCTCGATCAGAGCGAAAGCGTCGTGCAATGCGGTGAGCATGCCCAGCGACAGGCAGTCGATCTTCAAAAGGCCCACCGCGTCGAGATCGTCCTTGTCCCACTGGATCACACTGCGCCCGTCCATGGCCGCGTTCTCGACCGGGACCAGCTCGTGTAACGGCCGGCGTCCGATGACCAGCCCGCCGACGTGCTGCGACAGATGGCGCGGGAAGCCCTGGATCTGCTCGGCCAGGGTGAGCACGCGCGACACGGCGGGGGCATCGGGATCGAGGCCCGTCTCGCGCACGCGCTCGGGATCGATCGCGCGGCCGTCGCGGCCCATGCCCGCCTCGGCGAGCTGCTCGGCCTGGGACGGCGACAGGCCCAGTGCGGCGCCCACGTCGCGCAGCGCGCTCTTGCTGCGATAGGTGATCACGGTCGCCGCCAGCGCCACCCGGTCGCTGCCGTAGCGCCGGTAGATGTACTGGATGACCTCCTCGCGCCGGTGGTGCTCGAAATCGACGTCGATGTCGGGCGGCTCGCCGCGCTCGCGCGAGATGAAACGCTCGAACAGCAGCGCGCTGGTGGCGGGATCGACCGCGGTGATGCCGAGGCAGTAGCACACGGCCGAGTTGGCCGCCGAGCCGCGGCCCTGGCACAGGATCCCCTGCTCGCGCGCGTAGCGCACGATCTCGTGGACGGTCAGGAAATACGGCTCGTAGCCGAGCTCGGCGACCAGGGCGAGCTCGTGGTCGAGCTGGGTGCGCAGGGCGTCGGTCATGCCGTCGGGCCAGCGCTCGGCCGCACCGCGCTGGGCACACGCACGCAGCCAGCCGATCGCGCTCCAGCCCGCGGGCACGCCCTCCTCCGGGTACTCGTAGGCCAGCTCGTCCAACGAGAAGCGACAACGCGCGGCCAACGCCACCGCCTCGTCGGTGAGCGCGCGCGGATACAGCCGGCCCAGGCGCCCGCGCGGGCGCAGATGGGCCTCGCCGCTGGCCGCCAGCGCCGTGCCCGCGGCGGCGACGGTCGTGCCCAGCCGGACGGCGGTGAGCACATCGGCCAGTGCACGCCGCCCGCGCGCGTGCATCACCGCACCCCCGGCGGCGACGCGAGCGATGCCCGTGCGCTCGCTCAGGCGCTCGAGCGCGACCAGGCGCCGGCGCTCGTTCGCGCCCAAACCGCGCTCGACTGCGATGCGCACGCGCTCGCCGAAGCGCTCGGCCAGCCAGGCACCGTCGGCCTCGGCCTCCGGCACATCAGGGTCGGCGACCCAAAGCGCCAGACAACCGGGCACACCGTCGTCGAGCTCACCGCGCTCGAGGCGATAGTCACCCTTGGGCGCGGCCTGACGAGCCCGCGTGATCAGCGCGGACAGGCGCGCGTAGCCCGGGCGGTCCATCGCCAACAACACCAAGTGCAGCCCACAGGCCAGCCTGAACTCGGTGCCGATGATGAGATGGAGACCAACCTCGTTGGCCGCGGTGTGCGCCCGCACCGCCCCGGCGACCGAGCACTCGTCGGTGATCGCCAGCGCCGCGTAGCCCAGCCGCACCGCGCGCTCGACGAGCTCTTCCGGATGTGAGGCGCCGCGCTGGAAGTTGAAATTCGACAGCGCATGCAGCTCGGCGTAGGGCGGCGCCGCTGTCGGGACCGTGCTCACGGCGGGTATTGCCTCCCAGGCCGATCCATGCCGGTTGTTGCCTTTGCCATTCGATGCGGCGCGGTATCATTGGGCCGTAACCATCGACCCCGAATGGGCGCCCATCGGGCAAAAACCGGCCTACGTCCTTTGGTTGACTCGTCGGGTCGACTGGGAGGACACAGTTCGCACGCCCGTAGGCCGGTTCTTGCTCGAAACGTCCCACACGCAAGATTCACCGTCACCGCACCCGAGCGAGCCGATCGGGTGTCCACCACCCCGAGCAATAACCGGCGTCGGCAATGATCTACCCACCTCGCTTGCCGGTTGTTGCCTTTGCCAATCGGGCTACCGTGGCCCAGATCGGTCGTGTCAAAGAGACGCCGAACGGTCACCCATCGGGCAAAAACCGGCCTACCTCTGAGCATGCACTTTGTACCATCCCTATCTGCTCGGGGAGATGGATCGCGGTTCGTTCAAAACAAACCTCACGCGAATATCCCCTGGACATACCACACCCGCGGCACGCGGCGCTCGCGATAGACCCAGAGCGTGGTACCGGCCGGATTGCAGGCGACGAAGTAGTCGCGCTCGACGTCGTCGCCGTCCCACCAGCCCGTCTCGATGCGCTCGGGCCCATCGATGAGCTCGAGGCCGCCGTCGCATTGCGGTCGCCCCTGGCCGTCGACCGGCAGCATCGCGGGGTCGGTGAGCAGCCACAGGGGCCGCGGCGGCGGCCGCTCGGGCTCGTATGCCGGGACCGCGCCCGGCGTATGCCAGGCCCAGGCGCGCTCGGGCCGATGGTCGGCGTGCAGCGCCACCCCACGCACCGCGCGCTCGCCCAAACGTGCGCGCAAGCGCTCGAGCAGCCGCTCGGGCGGCTCGGCATCGGCGTCGTGCCACAAGTCGCCGCCGGCTGGCCGGTACGCCAGGGCACGGTGGCTGCGCAGGCCCACCGCCTGGACGGCGCCGGGCAACTCGGCGCGCTCCAGGCGCTCGCGCGCGACCTCGTAGAGGTGCGCCGCTTGGCGCGCCGGGGCCGCCAGGCCCACGCAGACGCTGCTGCGCGGCCCGCGCATCGGGTAGAGATCGATCTCGAAGCGCTGGACACCCGCGTCGCGGCCGCGCAGCCACGCCTCGAGCTCGCCCGTCAGCCCGCCGAGGGCCTGCAGCGGCAGATCCAGCTCGCTCGTCTCCGCCGGCAGCGTGCGCGTCCCGTGGAAGCGCGACGGCGGCTCGAACCGCGCCAGCGGCTCGCCCTTGCGCCCGCGCAGGCGATCGAGGCGGTCGACGAAGGCCGGGCCCAGCCGCTGCGCCAGCCCGGCGCGCGGCAACGCAAAACATTCACCCAGCGTGGCCACGCCCCAACTCGCCAACCGCTCGGCCGTGTTGGCCTCGGGCTCGAGCGCCGCCCAGGGCAACGGCGCCAACGTGCGCTCGAGCGCGTGCGGCTCGGTGACGACGCCGCCACCGGTGCGGGCCAACAAGCGCGCAGCCGCGGGGGTGGGGGCGACGCCCCGATACGCGGTGTAGCCAAGCCCGTGCAAACGCTGGCCGATCTGCTCCTCGATCGCGCTCACCCCACCGAAGAGCTCCAGGCTCGCGCCGATCTCGAGCAGCACATCGGTGGGCGGCTCGAGCGCGACAGAGTCGGTCCAGGCGAAGCCGGCACCGGCCAAGGCGCGCAGGCTCGCGCGCTCGCTCTCGGGCGCGCGCGCGAGCACCTGCAACGCGGGCGCCCGCACCCGGGCCGCGCTCACCGCCATCCCGGCCTCGATGCCGCTCGCCCGGGCCGCGGCATTGCCCCGGACGACGACCTCGCGTCCGCCCTCGGCCGCGGCGACGACCGTGGGTGTGGCCGCGGTCACACCCGTGTAGACCTCGAGCGGTAGCTCGAGGCAGTGCAACGCCAACCAGAGCATGGTCGAGCGCGTCGTAGCGGACGGGCGCTAGCTCGTACCGGCCTGGACGACCGCGCCGGCGGCGGCCCAGCGGGGCGCGAACAGCTCGGTCGCGCCCAGGTGCAGCAGCCGGCCGGGGCGCCCGCCACGCTGCTTGAGCGCCTCCAGCTGGAGGCCGCCGCGATCCGGGCTCAGCGCCAGCCGCAACGCCGCATGCGAGGTGGTCTCGCGCCCGGCCGGATCGCGGAACAGAAAGCCCAGGCTGTCGCCCTTCTCGGCGGCGAGCTGGAGCCGGCGCGAGGCCTTGGCGTCGAGCGCGCCGGGCCAGCCCAATACGGCCGCACAGGTGCCGGCCGACAGCGCTTGCTCGAGGGCCCAGAAACGCTCGTTGGCCGAGCGCGGATGCACGACCAGCGTGTGCGCCAGATCGACCCCGTAGGCGTAGAGACCGGCCGCGTACGGTACATAGGGCGGATCAATCCAGGCGACCCAGTGCGGCCCGCGCGACAGCCGCGCCAGTGTCGGCATCAACAGCCGCAGCTCGCCGATGCCGCTGCGCTCGGGCAACAGCTCGGTGAGCGCACCGCGTGGCCAGCCACCGGCGGGCAACTGGGTGTCGAGCGGATCGAAGCCGGTGGGCTCGCCGTCGCCGCCGCCGGCGGCGTGGCCGCGCCAGATGTCATCGCGGCCCAGTAGCTGCTGGAGCGCGGGATCGAGTGTCGATTCGGTTTGCGAAGACATATGATGCATTGCACGGCCTCCGTTGCGCCGCACGCGCGGCGCACGCTGTCTGCCGCGTATCCCGGGCGGGCCCTGCCCGAGTTACGGCTCGCCGGAGCGTCTCCGGCCGCTGCTCGGTGGTTCCGGCAGACCGAGCCATTCGATGGTGTGGCGATGGGTCGGCGCGGGCGGTGATCACCCGTGCGGCCCATCATGCGCTTTCGGTTCTGTCGTCTCGCGCCGGCTGTTGCCTTTGCCCATGGAGGCGACCGCGGTCTCCATCGCCGTGGGGCTCAAGACACCGAACGGGTGCCCAACGGGCAAAAGCCGGCCTACATTGATCCACCCGCATCGGTTGGAGAGCCCGTAGGCCGGCTCTTGCTCGCAAAGACCCACGCACGACCTCCACCGGCACCGCGGCCGACCACCCCCCGAAGCCTGCACCGCCCCAAGCAATAGCCGGCATTCAACAAACCGGCGATCGAGGCTGTTTAATGGCTCGAACGCCGGCTGTTGCCTGTGCCACCCGAGACGACCGCGGCGTCCCTCGCCGTGGCCCGCGAGACGCCAAACGGGTGCCCAACGGGCAAAAGTCGGCCTACGTCGCTCATCCATGCGGCTCATCACGTTCGTGTGCGCTTTTTGTCTTGTGCCGGCTGTTGCCTTTGCCAATCGAGACGACTGCGGCATTCATCGCTGTGGGGCCCAAGACGCCGAACGGGTGCCCTCCGGGCAAAAGCCGGCCTACGGTCAATCGAGCCATCCGGGGAAAACGCGGCAACAACCCCCCGTGATCCGTCGCCCTTCGCCCGTCGCCCGTCGCCCGTCGCTACTACGTGCCCGAGCGCACGATGCCCACCGCCAAGCCCTCGATCGCGAGCGCCTCGTTGGCCAGGTCCACGCGAATGGGCTCGTACGCGGGGTTCTCCGCGATCAGCTCGACGATCTGGCCGCGGTGGCGGAAGCGCTTGACCGTGACCTCCTCGTCGAGGCGCGCGACCACGATCTGGCCGTTGTGGGCCTCGGCGGTGCGGTGCACGGCGAGCAGATCGCCCTCGAGGATGCCGGCGTCGCGCATGCTGTCGCCCTGCACCCGCAGCAGATAATCGGCGTGCGGGCGGAACAGCGCGGGATCGACGCGGTAGTGGCCCTCGATGTTCTGCTGGGCCAGCAGGGGCTCACCGGCGGCTACCCGGCCGACCAGCGGCATCCCCGCCGGCGGCGCCTCGAGCAGCCGGATGCCGCGCGAGGCACCGCGCGTGAGCTCGATCACGCCCTTGCGGGCGAGTGCGCGAAGGTGGGTCTCGGCGGCATTGGCCGAGCGAAAGCCCAGCGTCTCGGCGATCTCCGCACGCGTCGGCGGACAGCCGTGGGCCTCGAGGTGATCGCGGATCAGCTCGACGATCTCGCGTTGGCGTGGGGTCAGATCGCTCATGGGGACCTGTATTTCCGTACAGTTTGTACTGGCATTATATACAGTTCACGAGCGCGTGCAAGCGTAGTCGGCGTACGGTCGCGGTGATAGGATCGCTAGGCGATCGTCACATCGAGGCCGCGGTCCCAGCGCCGATCGGCACGCGTTGCAGACAGCCGGCGCATAGACAACGCGGCGCATGCGGACCGGCCCGGCCCGCGCGCCGATCCGTCCCCCGACAAACGGGCCCGGCAACCGCGGGCACGCCCCCTGCGAGCAGGCGGGCCGTGGCGGCCAACACGTATTGCAGGCTCGCCCTCGAGCGGGCTAAAGGAGAGCAACCTCATGGCAAACGAGTCGAAAGAATCGGCCAAGCTCACTCGCGGCGACGGCACCAACGCCGAGCTGCCCGTCTACCACGGCACCTACGGCACTCCCTGCATCGACGTGCGCGGCCTGCCCCAAGGCGCCGGCGCGTTCACCTACGATCCGGGCTTCGCCACGACCGCCAGCTGCTCCAGCGCGATCACCTACATCGACGGCGAGCAGGGCCTGCTCATGTACCGGGGCTATCCGATCGAGCAGCTCGCCGAGAACGCGACCTATCTCGAGGTCTGCTATCTGCTGCTCTACGGCGAGCTACCCGACCGCCAGCAGATGCACTGGTTCGACGACTCGATCAAGCACCACAGCATGGTCCACGAGGCCTTGCGGCGCTTCTATGAAGGCTTTCGCCACGACGCCCATCCGATGGCGATCATGGAGACGACGACGGCCGCACTTTCGGCCTTCTATCACGACAAGATCGACATCAACGATCCCGAGCACCGCGAGATCTGCGCGCATCGGCTAATCGCCAAGATGCCGTCGATGGCGAGCTACGCCTACAAGTATTCGCAGGGCCAGCCGTTTCTGTACCCGCTCAACCACCTCGGCTTCGTCGAGAACTTCCTGCGCATGATGTTCGCGGTGCCGGCCGAGCCCTACGAGGCCAATCCGACGTTCGTGCGCGCGCTCGAGCTCATCATGATCCTGCACGCCGACCACGAGCAGAACGCCTCGACGTCGACGGTGCGGCTGGTCTCGAGCTCAGGCGCCAATCCCTTCGCCAGTGTCGCCGCCGGCATCGCCTCGCTTTGGGGCCCGGCCCACGGCGGCGCCAACGAGGCGGTGATCAACATGCTCGAGTCCATCACGGCCTCGGACGCGACCGTCGACGACTTCATCAAGCGGGCCAAGGACAAAAACGACCCGTTCAAGCTGATGGGCTTCGGCCACCGCGTCTACAAGAACTACGATCCGCGCGCGAAGATCATCCGCGGCGCGTGCCACGACCTGCTCAACGAGCTCGGCGAGGACAACGAGAATCGGCCGCTATTCGACACGGCCATGGAGCTCGAGCGCATCGCCCTAGAGGACGAGTACTTCGTCGAGCGCAAGCTCTACCCCAACGTCGACTTCTACTCGGGTATCATCCTGCGCGCGATGGGCATCCCGTTGAACATGTTCACGGTGATCTTCGCGATGGCGCGCACCGTCGGCTGGATCGCCCATTGGAACGAGATGATGGAGGATCCGGAGCTGCGCATCGGGCGTCCGCGTCAGCTCTACACGGGTGCAGCCCAGCGCGACTATGTCCCCATCGACAAGCGCTGAGCCGAGTACCGAGACCGTAGCAAGCCCGCGCGGACGCGCCAGTGCGGGCGCCGCGGGGCGATCGGGCAAGGAAGCGGCATGCTGCTGCAGCTCGTCCATCCACTGACCGTCACCCTCGGGCTGCTCGCCCTCGCGGTGCTGCTATTGCTGGTGCGCTGGCGGGGCACGGCGGCCACGCTCGTCGTCGTCGCGCTGGTCTGGACCTATGCGCTGGCGACGCCGGCGGTCTCGCGCGCGCTGCGCGCCGACCTCGAGCGCGAGTTCGCCCCCACGCAGGCGAGCAAGCGCCCCGACGCCGACGCCATCGTCGTGCTCGGCGGCGGCGTCGAGCCCGCCGCCGCCCCCCGCTACGGGCCCAATCTGCTGCAAGCGGCCGACCGCGTGTGGTATGCGGCCAAGCTCTATCGGGCCGACAAGGCCCCGCTGATCATCGCCACGGGGCAACGCCCCTACCGCGATCGGGGCCCGAGCGCGGCCGAGGCGCAGGGCGAGGTCCTCGAGACCATGGGCGTGCCGCAGGACGCGGTGATCACCCCGGGCGAGAGCACGCGTACCCATACCGACGCGCGCATCGTCGCGCGCGTGATGAACGAGCGCGATCTCGACGAGGTGTTGCTGGTGACCTCGGCGCTGCACATGCCGCGCGCCTACAACACGTTCGTGTCCCAGGGGGTCGAGGTCCTGCCGGCGCCGACCGACTACGAGGTCACCGACATCCCCTACAAGGGCGAGTCGCCGTGGCTGCCGTCGACCGAGAGCTTCTGGCTGTCGAGCAAGGCGCTGCACGAGTACGTCGGCACCGCGTGGTACCAGTACCAGGGGTGGATGTAGGCGGCCGGCGCATCACATGTCCCGGAGGCTGTCGACAAGCGCGCGCGGCATAGGTGAGCGCGTCCGGTGGCGGGGATGGCGCCCCCTCGCTGTGTCCGACTGAGGTCGAACCCACAAGCCCATTCCAGCGCTGACCCGCGTTGGCAGGTCGCGCTTTCAGCGCGACGGATGGTGGGGGATGCTGGGTCCTCACCGCGCCCGATGGTGGCCGAAGAACCAGCCCCGCGGAGTGCACCGAGTCACTCGCCCTCGGGCGACCACGCCTGCAGGCGGAACAGGATCTGCTGGGCCAACGCCTGCTCCATGTCGTTGTAGAGCGTTCGCTCCTCTTCCGCCTTCGATAGCACCTGGCTGGAGTCGAACTCGTAGTCGCGCCGGGCTTGGAGCTCGTTCGGCGCGATCAGCGTGCGCGCGCCCTGCTGGCTGGCCTCGCCATCGCCGCCCTGGCCGTCGCCCTCATCATCGCCCGATGCGGGCCGCACGAGCTGCCACCGCACGGTCTTGCGGATCTCGTACTCGTCGACATCGGCGGTATTGTCGACCGACAGGACGCGGCGATCCTCGCCCTCGTCGAGCACGGCCAAAGACGAAGCGGCGGCGCCGCGCTCATCGGTGAGCTCGGCCCCTTGGCGCTCCAGTGCCTGGCGCAAGGCCGCGCCCATGTCGCTGCCACCCGGCGCATCGACGTGGATCGGCATGAGCGCGGCCGGCAGACTGTAGCTGCCGCGCAGGTGGAACCCGCAGGCGGTCACCGCGACGGCGATCGCCGCGACGGCGAGGGCGCGCGCGAGCGTTCGCGCCCCGTGCCGTGTCGACGGGTTGCTGCGAGTCGCCGCGCTC
>CAYTWS010000030.1:0-9723 GCA_964442145.1 uncultured Ectothiorhodospiraceae bacterium
CAGCGCGCCGGCCAACAGCTCGATCCTCAGCGCGATCGTCGCCCCCGTGTGGCCCCCGAACGGTAGCTGCGCTCCCTCGAGCGCCGTGGCGGGGTCGGTGGTGGGCGCACCGTCCGGCCCGAGCGCCCACCCCTCGGGCAGGGGCTTGCCCGCGCGCAGATGGAGCTGGATCTCGCCACGCGCGCTCGCGCTCGATGCCTGATCGAACACCAGCGGCGGATGCCCCGAGCGCGGCCACGCGAACGCCATCGGATTGGTGCCGTAGAGCGCCCGCGTACCCCCGGCCGGGGCGACATAGCTGTTGGTCGCGGTGAAGGCGAAGGCGACCAACCCCTGCTCCGCCAGGCGCTCGACCTCGTGCCATAGCGCGGCGATGTGGAATACGTTGCGCACGGCCAGCGCGGCGATGCCCTGGCTGCGCGCCCGCTCGGCCAGTGGCTCGGCCCCACGCTGCAGCGCCAGGGGCGCGAAACCGTGGCCGCCGTCGACGCGCAGGACCGCCGGTTTGAGCTCGCTGACAGCGGGCTCGGCATCGGGCCGGGCGCCGCTGAGTCGGATCGCTTTGACGTAGAAGGGGATGCGGAACAGCCCGTGCGACTTCGCCCCGTCGCGCTCGGCGGCGGTGACCGTATCCGCAATCGCCTCCGCCTGCGGCGGGGCGCAGCCGTGGGCCCGCAAGGTGTCGTTCGCCAGTGTCCAGAGCGCATCGAGGCTCATGTGCACCGTGTCGGACATCGCAATCGCTCCTGTCGGCGAGACCGTGACGCACCGGCACGCCGTGCCCAGCGGTCGTTGTGTCGCGTTGTATTCCGGATGGCCGCTCCATCTTGACACGATCGCGGCGCCAGCGTGCCGGTGATTCGTGTCGGTTTCGCCTCGGAGGCCGGGCGAGCTCGGCCTGGCGGCGGACTCGGGCGCGATCGACTCTTGGCAACCATGCGAATCGGGGCGGTGCCGGGCTGCCCCCCTGCGCCGTCGACGTATCCTGGCCGTAGCGTGCCATCGATACCTACACCGCCCGCGACCGGACCATCCAGCGCGACCGCGGGGACGACCTGGCCTGTGCCCGCGAGGCCGAGGCTCTGTCGTCGGCTTGTGGCGGGGCACCCGCGTCATTGGCGCGCTCGAGACCCTATTGGCCGCGCTCGCCAGCCTTGTCTGCGCGTTCACCGGCCTCGCCGCTACCGGCATCATCCGGTTTTTCCACCAATGCGACCGGCGCGCGTAGGCCAACGGCGACGCCCAGCGCCAAGGCCCCACCGCGGACAAGAGCTGCGTGTTTCGGCGTGCCATACCGGTCTCCAGCTGGTGCACGCATGCGCCGGCGCTGGACATGACCAATCCAGCCTAGCCGGTATTGGGAGTCCGCCGAAAAAAACAGGCCCGGCCGAGGGGCCGGGCCAAATCGCGCACTGGCGTCTTCGCGCTTCACCTCGTTGATCCGCGCATGCCGCCTTCGAGGCGTCCGGCGCCAGCAAGCCCGGCCGGTCCAACGAAGGCGTCGCTGTCCTCGCCGAGCTCGCGGCTCGCTGTCGAGACCAGCGCGAGGGCGTTGCCCCTCGCGATACTCGCTGTAGGCCCGTTGCCCCGAACGGGCGGGCTGCTGGTGGGTGCGTATGACTCGACACGGATGCGCCTCGCGGCCGGTTCCATGGGGCGGCGGCCCCACCGAGGGACCCTCGCCTCTGGCCTGCACGACGCGGACCAAGAGCACGTGCAATACGCGTGGGAATCGCCGCCGCGAAATGGCCACGCGGTTGGGCACCGCGGTCACTCGAGCGCGCCGTTGCCCAGGGCGCTGAGCATGCAGGCGATGACGGCCTCGAATTGGGCATCGATGCCGGGGCCATGCCAGTCGCCGCTGTGGGCGGGATGGTGGAACCGCAGGGTGGCGTCGAACACAGCGCGCGCGGCCCTTGCCGCATCGGGGGCACGGAATGAGCCGGCGCGATGGCCGTCATCGACGATACGGCGCAGCTGCGCCGTCAGCTCCTCCACATGCGCGTCGACCACGCCCCGCGCCTGCTCGGCAAGGGCGTGATACGTCGCGAACAGCTCCGGATCGTCGAACACCTTGCGCCGTTTGGCCTGGGCCAGCGCCCACAACCACTCGCGCAAGCGCATCTCGGCCGAGTCCTCGCACGCCGCGATGCTGGCCAGCGGCGCCGACACCCGACTCAGCCAGCGCTCGGCGACCGCGTCGCGCAAGTCGGCCTTGGTCGCGAAGTGGCGGTAGATGGTGCCGTGGCTGACCTTGAGCGCCCGCGCCACATCCACGACCGTCGTCTTGGCCGGCCCGTACCGGCGGAGCACGTCCTCGGCTGCATCGAGTATTCGATCTCGCGTGACGGTCGTGGCGATCACCCGCCTGTGCTCCCCATCGATTGCTCACTGTCGAGGCGTGCCATTTGCCCCGCGTCGTCGCGCGCGCCGGCGACGGCATCAGTACGCACCGAAGCCTCGATGCGGCGTAGATCGTGCTCGTCGAGCTGGATGTCGAGCGAAGCCAGCGAGTCGCGCAACCGGGTGCGTCTGCGTGCGCCGATCAGCGGGATAATGTCATCGCCCTGGGCGAGAGCCCATGCGGTCGCAAGCTGGGCCATCCTGGCCCCTTTTTCCTCGGCCAACTCTCGCAGAGGCTGCACGAGCGCCAGATCGTTGTCGAGATTGCCCCTTTGGAACCGCGGCAAGTGATGGCGCAAGTCGTCGCCGCCTCCGGTGGGGTGGCTCGGCGAGATACTTGGCAGCAGGCCGCGCGAGAGCAACATTCGATCTGCAGCCCAGTCCCAGGGCGGATACTGCTGGCCCGCACCGGCCCGGATCCCGGTTTCGCATCCTCGGCCTCCTCTCGATCGCCGTGTTTGACACGGTGCATCATCAGTGATCAGATGACAAACCTCAATAGTTGTCATTTCAACGGGGGTGTTATGCCGACACTGCAGATGACCGTTCCGGAAGGGGATCTGAGCGAAGGCGAGAAGGCCGAGATGATCGAGCGGCTGACGACGACGGTCAGCGACTTCTTCCAGGAGCGCAAGGAGGACAACGTGCGCGACTTCGTGATGGTGCACATCCGCGAAACGGCCAAGGGCGGTTATGCCCTCGGCGGCACCATCATCGGTTAGCCGAGCGGGTTCGACGGCCGGGCTGGCAGCGATCGCCGGCCCGGCCACACTCGTGCGCCGATGCCGCGAGCTCGAGGTCGGCATGCGCGCTCGGGCGCGTGCGCTGTAGGGCCCAATGGTTCGCGACGATGGAACGCGGTAACCGCCCCGTGGTCCAATCGCGGGGCCCGAGGGCAACCGCCGTTGGCTCGACGGCGCCGTCTTCGATCCAGTCCAAGCGAGTGCAAGCCCATGTCCGACGAATACCCGCGCTACATCCTCACCCTGTCGTGCCCGGAGCGCTTGGGCATCATGGCCCGCATGGGCGAGTTCATGGGGGACCATCAAGCCTACGCACGCGAGATCGCGCACTTCGGCGACCCAACCAACGCCCGCTTCTTCTTTCGCGCCAATCTCGAGATGCGCGGCCCCACCACCGATTGGGAGACGCTGGCGGCGGCGTTCGAGTCAATCGCCGCGGAATTCGAGATGGACTGGTATCTCACCTCGGCGCACTATCGCCCGCGCTTGTTGGTGCTGGTATCGCAGCACGGGCACTGCCTCAACGATCTCATGTATCACCACCGCACCGGCCTGCTCTCCGGCGACGTCGTCGCGGTGGCGTCGAATCACCCGACCTTCCAGCGCCACGTGGAATGGCACGACCTACCGTTCCACTATCTGCCGATCACGCCGGAGACCAAGCCTCAGCAGGAGGACGAGATCGACCGGCTGGTCACCGGCTATCGCGCCGACTACATCATCCTGGCGCGCTATATGCAGATCCTGTCGAACGAACTCACCCAGCGCTACGCCGGGCGCGTGATCAATATCCACCATGCCCTGCTGCCCAGCTTCAAGGGCGCCAATCCCTACCGCCGTGCCTGGGAGCGCGGGGTCAAGATGATCGGCGCGACCGCGCACTTCGCCACGGCCGATCTCGACGAGGGACCGATCATCGAGCAGGACGTCGAGCGCGTCGATCACAAGCACACACCCGAGGATCTCACCAACGTCGGCCGCAACGTCGAGCGCCGGGTCCTCACGCGCGCGGTGAATTGGGTCGCCGAGCAGCGCGTGCTGCGCAATGGCCAACGCACGGTGGTCTTTCCCTGACGAGGCGGCTCGGGTCCGCGCGGCGGGCGCGAGCGGCGGTCGAGACCAGAGCAGGTGATGGGCGTCCGGCCGGCGAGCCTTCGAGGCAGCGATTGCGCCTGTTGCCGACGTGATCGCCCTGGGAGCGAGCGGCCCCCGCTTCGAGTCGCCCCCTACGCGGTCCCCTCGCTGGACTCGGGCATCCAGGGCAAATCGGTGTCGCCGGGATCGTGACCCAGGCGCGTCAGCATGGCGGTGATCTGCCCGCGGTGGTGGGTCTGGTGATTGAACAAGTGCACCACCAGCAGCCACGCCGGGTGGCTACGCCGGCCCCCGTCCTGACCACTGCGCCACGAGACCGTACCCGCAAGCCACTCGGTCGAGATGCCATCGGCCCAATCGCGGATCTCGCGGTCGGTGGCCTCGCGCGCCGATTGGAGCGCATCGAAGTCGTCGTACATGCGCTCGCGAATACCCGCGCTCGGCCGAGGACGCTCGGTGAACCGGCTCATCCAGACTTGATCGGCCCAAAGCAGGTGATTGAACGTCGCGAAGATCGAGCCGAAGAATGCGCCCAGATCGGCGCGCAGATCCTCTTCGGACAAAGCCGCCGCCCGAGCGTAGAGCTTGGCATTCATCCACTCATTGTAGCGGGCCATCGTGCGGCAGTACGCGGGCTGGATCATCGCGGTTCCCTCGAGTCCGGCTCAAGCAATCGCTGGTCGACAAGCCAACCAGCGCCATTGAGCGAAGGTGGCCTCGGCCCCTGCGTCAAGGCAACTCGACGGTCATGTCCGTACCGCCGTACCCGTGAACCGAGTCATGAGCGCGCAGGCGCACACGCGAGATCCCATCGGGTATATCGACGCCACGCAACGAGCGCGTGAACGGCTGCTCGCTCGCGTGCGGGTGGTGCAGCACGCGCTCGTCGATGACCTTGCCGTCGGGCGTGACCACCTCCCACCGATTGGCGTAGTGGTACCAGCCTTCATCACCGTGGCGCACCGTCACGTCGAAGCGATAGCCATCGCCTCTTGCCGCCACCGTCGCGTCGATGACGTTGGCGTCACCGGCCTGCGCACCCATGCTGGCCCACCAGCAGCGCCAGCGCTATGCTCGACCTGACAGGCGCTCGGCGTATACGCCCGCTTGCCGTCATCGCGCCGGTCCTGCGTCCAGGGGGCCTTGCACCACCCCATCATCCACCGCCCCCCGGTGGTGTTCAACAACCTTTGGGCGCAGCGCCGCGCTCTTGCGCTGCCAGCCAACCGCAAAACGCCCTATGCGGCTGCGGTTTCGCATAGCGGAAACCTTGGCCGTACGTATAACCCTGGCGCAAAAGAAACGATTCGCGCACTTCGTCCTCGACCCCTTCGGAGACGGTCGACATGCCAAGCGAGCTCGCCAGCCCGGCCAAGCTCATCACCACCGCCGCGCCCGGCCCTTGTGGGCTATCCCAGACGAAGCTCCGGTCCACCTTCAACGTGGAAAACGGCAGGTGGATGAGCCGGCTCAACGACGAATAGCCCGTGCCGAAATCGTCCAGCGACAAGGCGAAACCGGCGTCGGTGAGCTCGTGGAGCACACGGGCGGCGCGATCGAAGTCGCCGACGAGGGCGCTCTCGGTGACCTCGAGCTTGATCGATTCGGGGGCGACGCCTTTGTCTCGCGCGATCGCCGCGAGCGCATGAGGTAAGCGCTCATCCTGGAGCTGTAGCGGCGACAGATTGACGGCGAGCCAGAAGTCGCTTCGGTGCGCGCGCTGCAAGTGCAGCAGGCTGTCGCATGCCTGGACGAAAACCGAACGGCCCAGATCGCCGACCAGATCCAGCTCCTCGATCAATGGGATGAACGTCGCCGGCCCGATCGGCGGATCGCCGGAGTCTGGCCAGCGCACGAGCACCTCGGCCCCCACGCACCGGTTGGCGCTTTGCAGGTCGACGATCGGCTGGAGCGCGATCGAGAAGCCGTCGTTGGCGATGGCCGCACGCACCCGGGCCTCGAGCGACAGCTTCTCGCGCTGGCTCACCGCCTTGCTGGCGTCGCTCCAGCACAGCCGATCACGCGTGCTCGATTCCGCGCGCAAAGCGGCCTCGTGGGCGACGTCGAGCAAAGTATAGGGATCGCTGGCGTGCAACGGGAGCTGGCCGATGCCCGCGACGGGCTCGACGTGGAACGAGGTATCGCCTGCAAGGAACGGCTCGCGCAGGCGCTCCAGGACCGCTCGCGCGCGTTGCTCGACCGCCGCCTGCGTGGGCGGATCACCATCTTGCGCGGTCGTTCGCACGACCGCGAACGTCAT
The DNA here is from genome assembly GCA_964442145.1 of uncultured Ectothiorhodospiraceae bacterium. Lineage (GTDB taxonomy): Bacteria > Pseudomonadota > Gammaproteobacteria > XJ16 > Halofilaceae > Halofilum. The sequence continues at coordinate 6,502 of CAYTWS010000030.1, forward strand.
GTCGTCGATCCGGGCGACCATCTCGGTGTGGCTCGCCAACGCACGTAACCGCCGGGCGGCCTCGATGAGGACGCGGTTGCTGCGGGCGGCGCCGTAAGCCCACTTCACTGCATCGATGCGCTGCAGCCGCAGCTCGATCACCGACAACGGCGGTTGTGCTTGCTCACCATCGCGGCTGCGGCGCTGGAGCGCCAACAGCAAGCCCGTGCGGGTCATCACATCGGTGAGCGCATCCTGGGTGACGACCTGGTGCAGGTTGTGCTCGGCGCGCTCGTGCGCCCGGCGCAGCTCGATCGCGTGGGCCGTCGCCGAGGCGAACTCGCCAAGCAGGTCGAGCTCACGGTCGCTCAACTGCGCGCGGGGGGCGCGATCGAGCAGACAGAACGTGCCGACACTGTGACCGCGATTGGTGCGCAGCGGCGCGCCCGCGTAAAAACGCAGCCCGCTCGGCCCGCCCACGAAGTCGCGCTCGCAGAAACGCCCATGCTGGCTCAGGTCCGGGATGACGAGGATGCCGTCGTGCTGGATGGTGTGGGCGCATACCGATTGATACGCGGGCTGGGCTCTCGGGCGCGTGCCGCACGAGGCCGCCTTCACCCATTCGCGCTCGTCGTCGAGGAGATGGATCTGGGCCAGCTCGACGCCGAAGATCTTGGCGGCGAGGCGACAGAGATCGTCGAAGGTATCCTCCCGATCGGTGTCGACGATCTCGAGGCGCTCGAGTGCGTCCACGCGGTCGGGGTCGTAGACATAATCGATGGGGGACGGATCGTTGCGGTCCAAGGCATCGCTCCTTTGGTGCGCGGGGGGCCGCAGCGGGGCCGGAGTCATCCGGCGATATGCGGCCGCGTCCCGGCTAGCCTAGCGATGCCCGCGGCCACGCGCTGTCCGCTGGCGTACAAAAGTCGCCCCATCGCTCGGGCAACCGCCAGCTACCGCGCGCGTCCCACAGCGGCATCTTGCGGCACTAGGGCTAAATCGAGATATCCCAGGCAAAATCCGATTCCACCAGCTCACGGCTGGCCGAATACTCCAGCGAAAGCTCGCCGTCATCGAGCGAGAGCCGATCGATGACGAGATCCTCGCCGGGCATGGCATTGATGTTGCTCGTATGATTGTGCTCCTCGATTCCATACGCCATGACGAAGAGGCTCTCTACGTTGCCACTGGAAATCTCAGTCGACGCGAGCTGAAACTCAGTCACGACATAGGGATACCACTGCCAGCGCGACTCATCGGGGCTCCCCTTGCCGGAAAGAGTCAGGAATAAACTGTCGCTTTCTTTCAGTTTTTCTTTTTCCTGCTTAGAAAGACCGGACGGCATCTGCAATACCGTCAAAACGCGGTTTTCCTCGTCCCATGTGTACACAAAATCCTTGACCGGCATGGTAACGCCACCTTCCCGGTACTCACCGTAGGAGACTTTCGCGGTATTCATGTCTTGCCCGTTTCCCGATGAGGTTTCTTGCGCGGACGCACGGCCGGAAGATCCCTCGCCGCAGGCGCAAATCGACACGACCTGGGCGATGATAAGAGCGATCCAGGGCACCCTTTTTGGCCCAGCAGGGGCCGCCATACGAGTCGCTCCATGATCTTTGCCCGCCACAACGCAAGAGGGCGTTTCTGGGGCGCTATTTTCGTCCCCGGCACCTCTGATCTCCTGCATTTTCCTCGCACTCCCAACGATAGGGGCGATCGCGAAATGAGCATGGTGGTTGCCACGTGAGTTGAGCGATCGCCCAAAGATGCCGGCGGTAGCACGCGCGCAGTAGGTACCGGGTTTGCTGGACAGCCTCCTAGTACGCCCCCGAGTCACGGTGGCCGCTGGGCCCCCAAACACCATGGGTGCGCTTGCGCGGGCGCCGCGAAATCGTCAACCCTGCTCCCTATGGCTCGCTTGAACCAACCGATCCCACGCGGACTGCTCGTCGCGGTTCTGCTATTGGCGGCCACCCTCGCCGGCTGTAGCTCACTGACCGCGCGCCAGCCCGATCCGGGTCACTTCGACCGCCTCGAGATCCCCTACACCGAGGGCGTGCCCCAGGAGCGCCCGCTGCCACCCGTGCGCACCGAGGGCCTCAGCGACGAGGAGATCAACACCGCGCGTATCTACCGTGAGCGCGTCCGCGGGGTCGTCAATATTACGGGCCTAGCCGCCCATCGCTCACGGCTGAGCGGCACCGACGCCCGCACTTCCAGCGCCACTGGTGCGCGACCTCATCCAAACCGACGCGGCCATCAATCCGGGCAACTCAGGGGGCCCCTTGCTCGATCGACAGGGGCGCGTCATCGGGGTCAATACATTGATCGTCTCGCCGTCTTCGGCGAGTGCCGGTATCGGCTTCGCCGTGCCCATCGACGCCGCCGCCCGCGTCGTCGGCGAGCTCCTCGCCACCGGGCGCGTCGCACGCGGCTGGATCGAGTTCGACGGCATCGCGCTCGATCGGCGCCTGGCCCGCGCTGCCGGTATCGACGCGCGCGAGGGCATTCTCGTTACCGAGGTGGCGCCCGATGGCAATGCCGCGGCCGCCGGATTGCGCGGCGGCGGTGGCGGCCGCACCGTCCGCTTGGGGCGCCACCGAGAGCCCGTCGAGGGCGACGTGGTGGTCGCCCTCGATGGCGACGCCATCGCGACCATCGCCGAGCTACTGGCAGCGTTGGCGCCGACCAGCCCGGGCGATGACGTGACGCTAACGGTGGTCCGCGACGGCGAGCTGCGCGAGCTGACAGTGACGCTGGTCGAGCGGCCGACGGCTCCCGCCGGCGATGGTGGCAGCGGGGGCACATGATCGTCGCTGGCCGCGGCGCCGACGGGTATCGGCACAGGCGTGCCGAGCCGGCCGGCCAAAGCCGGTTGCAGGGGTTCGACAAAGCAGGGGATCGACGATGAACAGTAGCGATAATGGCCGCGGCACAGTGGTGCGCGGCCAGCCCGTCGACTTCGATCGGCCCATCAGCCCGCAGGCTGACCTGGGCCACGTCCACCTCAAGGTCGCCGACATCGAGCGCGCTCTGGCGTTTTATTGCGGCGTTCTCGGTTTCGGCGTGCGCGAGCGCTGGGGCGACTCGGCGGCGTTCATCGCCGCCGGCACGTACCACCACCACATCGGCCTCAACACCTGGACGAGCCGCGGCGGGTCGCCGCCGCCGCCCGGGACGACGGGACTCTTCCACATCGCCTTGCGCTACCCCGATCGAGGTACCCTGGCCGACGCGGTACGC
>CAYTWS010000030.1:9733-10218 GCA_964442145.1 uncultured Ectothiorhodospiraceae bacterium
GGCGGCCGGCATCCCCATCGATGGGGCCGCCGACCACGGGGTCAGCGAGGCCGTCTACCTGCGCGATCCCGACGACAACGGCGTGGAGCTCTACCGCGACCGCCCGCGGGCACAATGGCCGACCGATGCCGAAGGCCATCAAGCCATGGGGACCTGGCACCTGGATCTCGAAGGGTTATTGGCCGAGCCGATGGCGTAGGGCAATCCGGGCTCGCCGGTCGGCAAATCGGCGGATGCGGCAGCGCAAAAGCCGAAGGCCGCCCGAGGGCGGCCTTCGACGGGAGGGGCATCGGCGGACACGCGTTGACTCGACATCAACGAGCGGGCCGATACGCTCCCTTGGCGAAACCGATCGGTATCACGACCATCGTAGCCTCCTTCACCAAGCCGAGTGAGTGGAACAACCCGCGCGAAGCCGAATCCCCGCGCGCTCAGTAAGACTAGGGTCGGGCAAGATCGCGCACAAACGAATCTTTTTCGGGGCC
>CAYTWS010000031.1:0-10133 GCA_964442145.1 uncultured Ectothiorhodospiraceae bacterium
TGGAGGCGATGGACGCCGTGCGGGTCTCGGCAAAGTCCGGGCAAGGCGTGGTCGATCTGCTCGAGCGTCTGGTCGAGCAGGTGCCGCCGCCGCAAGGCGAGGCCGATGCGCCGCCCAAGGCGCTCATCGTGGACTCGTGGTTCGATCAATACGTGGGCGTGGTCTCGCTCATCCGCGTTTTCGAGGGCACGCTCAAAACGGGCGAACGCATCCAGATCATGTCCACCGGCAAGACGTACAATGCCGACGCGGTCGGCGTGTTCACGCCCAAGCGCGAATCGCGCACCTCCCTCGGGGCCGGCGAGGTGGGCTTCATCATGGCCGGCATCAAGGACATCGATGCGGTGCGGGTGGGCGATACGATTACTTGCGCGTCGAATCCGGCGGCAGAGCCGTTGCCCGGCTTCCGCGATATCCAGCCCAACGTGTTCACGGGGCTGTTCCCGGTCAACTCGGACGAGTACGAGACCTTCCGCGATGCGCTGGGCAAGCTGCGGCTCAACGATTCCTCGCTACGCTATGAGCCCGAGGTCTCGCAGGCGCTCGGATTCGGCTTCCGCTGTGGCTTCCTGGGCATGCTCCACATGGAGATCGTGCAGGAGCGCTTGGAGCGCGAGTATGGGCTCGATCTCATCACGACGGCGCCGACGGTGGTATTCGAGGTGTTGACCACCGAGGGTGAGACGCTGTCGGTGCACAATCCGTCCCAGCTGCCGCCGCCGACGGACATCGCCGAAGTGCGTGAGCCCATCGTCGAGGCCAACATCCTGGTGCCCCAGGAATTCGTCGGCGAGGTCATCAAGCTCTGTGTGGAGAAGCGCGGCGTCCAGAAGAACATGCAGTACACGGGCAACCAGGTCGCGATGAATTACGATTTGCCGCTCGCCGAGATCGTGCTCGATTTCTTCGATCGGTTGAAGTCGGTGAGCCGCGGGTATGCCTCGTTCGACTATGAATTCAAGCGCTTCCAGGTTTCCGACCTGGTCAAGCTGGATATATTGATCAACGGTGATCGCGTCGATGCGTTGTCCATCATCGTCCACCGCGGTAAGGCTCAGCAGCGCGGGCGCGAGCTCGTGGATAAGATGAAGGAGATTATCCCGCGCCAAATGTTCGAGATCGCCATTCAGGCGGCTATAGGAAATCATGTGATCGCCCGTTCGACGGTCAAGGCCATGCGCAAGAACGTGACCGCGAAGTGCTATGGCGGTGACGTGAGCCGTAAGCGCAAGCTATTGGAAAAGCAAAAAGAGGGAAAAAAGCGCATGAAACAGGTGGGCAAGGTCGAGATCCCGCAGGACGCGTTCCTGGCCGTGCTCCAGGTCGAGAAGAACTGAGGGTCCGCGGCGATGCGTATCCCGGCGCCGTACGGCGCGCACGGCATGCCCTGTTGCGGAGAGCGAGGGATCCCTGGGTGGCGGGTGACGTCCGATAGGTCGCGGGTGCTTGTGCTCGAGTCGGTAGCGGAGTAGGCGATGGGGTTCGATTTCGAGCTGGCGCTTGTGCTTGCGACCGCCTTATGCGGGGCGATCTGGGCGCTCGATACGTTCGTTCTGGCCCGCAGGCGCCGAGAAAAGGCCGGCGGCGCTGGGAACGAGAAAGGAGGGCGTCCCCGAGGACCCGTAACGCCTACGGTGGTGGAGTATGCGCGGTCGTTCTTTCCCGTGCTGCTGATCGTGCTCGTGGTGCGTTCTTTCGTCGCCGAGCCCTTCCGTATTCCCTCGCAGTCGATGCTTCCGACCTTGCAAGTCGGTGATTTCATTGTCGTCAACAAGTTCGCCTACGGCTTGCGGTTGCCCGTGCTCAATACGGAGGTCGTCGATCTCGGTGCGCCCGAGCGCGGCGATGTCATTGTGTTTCGCTACCCCCCTCGCTCGTCGGTTAACTACATCAAGCGCGTCGTCGGTGTGCCCGGCGACCGGATCGCGTATTATAATCGGCGGGTGTTCGTCAACGGCGAGCCCGTCCCGATCGAGCGAGTGGGCACGTATCGGCCTCCGGGCAGCGCTGGGGAACGGTTGATCGAGTTTCGTGAGCGCCTTGGTGGGCAGATGCACCCGCTCGTTCTGGATCCCGACGGTAACAGCCCCGAGGGCGAATTCGTGGTGCCCGATGGCCAGTTTTTCGTGCTCGGCGATAATCGCGATCATAGCAATGACAGCCGGCGCTGGGGCTACGTACCGGCTCACAATCTCGTGGGTAAAGCCGAAATGATCTGGATGCATTGGGACTGGACTGGCGGTGGATTCGGCTGGGACCGGATCGGACAGTTTGTCGAATGAGGAGAGGGCGATGCGGACGCTGACCAAACAACGTGGTATGTCGCCGGTGGCGTGGATCGCCATTTTGCTCGTGGTGGGCTTTTTCGCCTATTTTGGCTCCAAGGTGGTGCCGGCGTATTTCAATTATTATTCCTTGCTGGATGTGGTCGAGGGCGTCAAGAATGACCGGACGCTGCGGAACGCGCCGGTCGGCGAGCTTCGTTCTACGTTGCGAAAGCGCATGCGGCTCAACGATGTCGACGATCTCGGCGACGAAGTGATTACCATCGAGCGCCGCGGTGGCGAGCTCGAGATGACGATAGACTATCGCGTGCGCGAACCGTTTATCGCCAATATCGATTTGTTGATGACCTTCCAACGGAGTTACACGCTCTGAGCGAACGAAGCCCCGAACACGCTGTTGAGCAGCGCTTGGGTCACACGTTCAACGATGCCCGTTTGTTGAGCGAGGCCCTGACCCACCGCAGCGCGGGCAGCGCCAACAATGAGCGCTTGGAGTTTCTGGGCGACGCGTTGCTCAATACCACGGTCGCGATTGAGTTGTTCCGACAACGCCCCCAGGCGCCCGAAGGCGAGCTCAGCCGTCTTCGTGCGGCTTTGGTCCGCGGACAAACTCTGGCTGAGATCGGTCAGGAGCTGGGTGTGGGCGCTGCTCTGCACCTGGGTGAGGGCGAGCGCAAGAGCGGCGGGCGCCGGCGCGAGTCCATCGTCGCCGATGCGGTGGAGGCCTTGCTGGGGGCGGTGTATCTCGATAGTGATTTCGAGACCGTCCAGGGGCTGATCCGGCGGTTGTTCGGCGAGCGCCTGGCGAATCTACCGTCGGCGGACGAGCTCAAGGATCCCAAGACGCGCTTGCAAGAGTACCTGCAACACCGCGGTGTCCAGCCGCCCCAGTACAGCGTGGTCGACACGAGTGGTGCCGACCATGCGCGCCGCTACACGGTGCGTTGTTGGGTCCAAGCGCTCGATCTGGAGCGAACGGCGACGGATACGAGCCGGCGTAAGGCGGAACAGGCGGCGGCGCGCGCATGCATCGCGGAGCTACAAGCGGGAGACGCTGATGGCTGATGCGCGCTGCGGTGTCGTGGCAGTGGTGGGGCGGCCCAATGTCGGCAAGTCGACGTTGATGAATCGTCTCATCGGGGAGCGCTTGTCGATCACTGCGAGCCGTCCGCAGACCACGCGCCATCGGATCCAAGGGGTGTATACGCAGGGGAATCTGCAAGTCGTCTTCGTCGACACCCCGGGGCTGCACGGCGATGCGCGCAAGCAGCTCAATCGGGCGTTGAACCGCACCGCCAATGCAGCGCTGGCGGGTGTCGATCAGGCGTTGTTCGTGGTCGGGGTCGGGCGCTGGAATGACGATGATGCACTGGTGCGCGATCAGCTGCTCGAGGCGGGTGTGCCGGTGATCGGTGTGGTCAATCAGATCGACCGCTTGCGCGACAAGAAGACGATGCTGCCCTATGTCGATGAGTTCTCGAATCGGCTCGGGATGGAAGCCATCGTGCCTGTATCCGCGCGCACCGGGGCGAATGTGGACCGGCTGTGGCAGACGCTGAGTGAGCGCGTGCCGTACGGCGAGCATCTGTTCGAGCCCGATGCGCTGACCGACCGCAGCGAGCGGTTCCTGGCGGCCGAGCTGGTGCGAGAGCAGCTCACGCGCCGGCTCGGCCAGGAGCTCCCCTATGCGTTGACCGTCGAGATCGAACGCTTTGAAGCACTCGACGACGACCGGGCGGGAATCGATGCCACTGTCTGGGTCGAGCGCGAAGGCCAGAAGGCGATCGTGATCGGCCGCCAGGGTGAGCGCTTAAAGGCCGTCGGAACCGGTGCCCGACAGGCGATGCAGCGGCTGTTCGGCATGGGTGTGCATCTGGAGTTGTGGGTCAAGGTGCGCGCGGACTGGTCCGACGATGCGCGCGCCTTGCAACGCTTCGGCTACGACAGCGAATGAGCCGCGCTACGGGCGCGCTCACGCGCGCCTATGTCCTGCATACGCGTGCCTGGCGCAATACCAGCCTGATCGTCGAGGCCATCACCGCCGAGGCAGGCCGCCTCGGCCTCATCGCCCGGGGTGTGCGGCGCCAGTCCAATCCCAGCCGGGCGTCGCTGCAACCATTCCAGCCCCTGTTGATCGCTTGGTCGGGGCGTGGCGAGCTGCATACGCTAACCAGCGTCGAGACCGAGCAGTGGCGCGTGCCGCCCGAGGGGCGCCGTCTGCTGGCCGGTTTCTACTGCAACGAGCTGTTGATGCGGCTGCTCGAACGCGAGGACCCGCACCCCGAGGTGTTCGCGGCCTACGATGAAGCCGTCACGGCGTTGGCCGCGAGCGAGGCGGCGGACGAGGCCATTCTGCGGCGATTCGAGCTCGAGCTCCTCGATGGCCTCGGCTTCGCGCCGCCGCTTGCGGTCGAGGCCGATAGTGGCGAGGCGGTCGATCCTGCGGCCGATTATGACTTCCTCCCGGAGCACGGCCCGGTGCGCGCGGTCGGCCCGCCCGGGCAGCGGAGCCTGCGCGTGCCCGGTGCCCATCTGCTCGCGCTGGCGGGCCACGGATTGGACGGCCCGGACGCGCTGCGCACCGCGCGCCGCGTCCTGCGCGCCAGCCTCGCGCCGTTGCTCGGCCCGAAACCCCTCAAGAGCCGCGAGCTCTACCGCTCCATGTACGGCGGCGACCGTAGCTGATCACGAGCATTTGGACTCACGCAAAGACGCCAAGGACGCAAAGCCGATCAAGATTTTATTTTTTGGCTTTGGTCACGGCTTCGGCTGACGCGTAAATGGAATGAGATTCCCATCTCACGCCGTAATCACTCACCTGTGGACCGCAATTACGTTTTTCGAAGGCGGTACTGGGTCGCTTGCACTCCCGGCTCGACGTAGGAGCTTTTCTCGCCAAAGTGCCACGAGGTGACTCTTTCCGACCTTCGCACCTTTGCGAGAGCGCTCATGTACTGCATAACATCCGCCTAAAGGGATCAACGAGTAACAACGGATAGGTAGCGTCTATGGCTAGCGATTGGAAGCACGTGCATCTTGCCGACGCGATCGAATGCGTGCCGGCGGAGGCGGCGAACCCCTTTGCCGTCGCGATCGAGCGGGGCGAGCTCTATGTGGAGCTGTATTGCCCCGAGCACCGGGATCTGCAGCAGCCGCACGAGCGCGATGAGTGCTATTTCGTTGTCGAGGGCGAAGGCGACTTCGTCTGCGGTGACGAGCGTACGCGCTTTGGCCCGGGGGACTTCTTGTTCGTGCCGGCGGGTATGCCCCACTGGTTCGAGTCGTTCGGTCAGCGCATGCGCACGTGGGTTGTTTTCTATGGCCCAAGCGGCGGCGAGGCCGAGGACTAACAGCAATACCGTTCGCTTGAGGGAACCTGCTACCGGTTAGATTACTGCTAGCCCTCCAGCTTGCCCCATGACTGCTCGTTTAGAGCGCGTGATGGCAGGCATCGGCTTCGGTAGCCGGCTCGCTAACAGTCCCAGAGCGCCCTGGTAGCTCTCCATCCCGTACTATTGCTATACGATGCTTTGCGTTCTTTGCGCCTTTGCGTGGACCCGAGCGCACGGCGTGGAAATCTAGTGCAGCATTTGCGTTGATCGAAAGTGCTTGGCGGCCCCCTCATGCGCCCTTCAGCCGCGTGAGGAGGCCCTCGCTGACGGCGGCCATGTGCTCGAGGTCGGCGACGGCGATGTGCTCATCGATTTGGTGGATGGTCGCGTTGAGCGGCCCCAGCTCGACCACGGGTGCTCCCATCGGGGCGATATAGCGCGCATCGGAGGTACCGCCCGTGGTGGCCAGCTCGGGTCGGTAGCCGACCACGGCCTCGATGGATTGGCATAGCGCTTCGGTGAGCGTGCCGGGCTCGGTGAGGAACGGATGCCCGCCCACGCGCCATTGGATCTCGTATTCGAGCCCGTGCCGGTCGAGGATCTGCGTCACCCGGTGGCTCAAGCCCTCGGCCGTCGATTCGGTCGAATAGCGGAAGTTGAACACCATGTCGGCGTGGCCGGGCACGACGTTGTCGGCGCCGGTGCCGGCGTGGACGTTCGAGATCTGGAAACTCGTGGGGGGGAAGTGCTCGTTGCCCGCGTCCCACTGCTCGCTGACCAGCTCCGCCTGGGCTGGCGTGAGCTCGTGGACGGGATTGCGCCCGCGCTGTGGGTAGGCCACGTGGCCCTGGATGCCATGGACGGTGAGATAGCCCGTGAGCGACCCCCGGCGGCCGATCTTGACCGTATCGCCGAAACGGCTGACCGACGAGGGCTCGCCTACCAGGCAGTAGTCGATGGTCTCGCCCCGAGCCTCGAGGGCCTCGCCCACGCGCCGCGTGCCGTCGACGGCCGGGCCTGCCTCGGCGCGGGTGATCAACAGGGCGACCGAGCCCGTATGGTCCGGGTGGGCGCGCACGAAGCGCTCGGCGGCCACGACCATCGCGGCGACGCTGCCCTTCATGTCGGCCGCGCCGCGGCCGTAGAGCATGCCGTCACGGACCTCGCCGCCAAACGGCGCCACACTCCAGCGCTCCTCGGGCCCCGTCGGCACCACATCGGTATGCCCGGCGAATACGATCAGCGGCCCGTCGGTGCCGTGGCGAGCCCACAGGTTGTCGACCTCGCCGAAACGCATCGACTCGGTGTGAAAGCCCGCGGCCGCCAGGCGCTGCGCGATCAAGTCTTGGCAGCCCGCGTCATCCGGCGTAATCGAGCGCCGTCGAATGAGCTCCGCGGCGAGCTGCGCTACATCGTTGTCGGGCGCTGGCTTGGTCATCTCTCCTCCGGGTGGGTGATCAGCCGCCGCAGCGCATCGTCCAGACGCTGGATGTCGGCCGGCGACAGGCGGTCATCGTGCTCGTTGGTACAGAAGAACACATCGTCGACGCGTTCGCCCACCGTGGCGATACGCGCGTTGTGCACCCGGACGCCGGCGTCCAAGAAGGCCCGCGCGATCTTCGACAGTAGACCGGGCTGGTCCCCTGCCGTGATCTCGACAGCGGTCGTTCGGCCGTCGTCCTGTGCCTCGGTGTCGATGCGCAACGGCACCGAGAAGTGGCGCATGCGCCTTGGGGTGCGTCGCTGGGGCTGGTTCGGCAATCGATCGGGCTGGGCCAGCGCTGCCAGTAGACGCTCGCGGATCTCGCGAACACGGAAGCCGTCACCAATGGTGGCACCCGAGGCCTCCAGTATGAGGTATGTGTCCAGTGCCATGCCCGAGCGCGACGTCAGCACGCGCGCGTCGACCACCGACAGGCCCAGCTGATCGAGGATGCTGGTCACCAACGCGAACCGGTAGCGATGGGCCGGACCCGCAACGAATAGCTCGGTAGAGCCGCGCTTGGTCTCGCGCCGCAGTTGGATCAGCGGCTGGTCGGGGGTGTCGTGGTCGAGCAAGGCCCGGGTGTGCCAAGCGACCTCGTCGGCGTTGTGGCGCAGGAAGTACATCTCGGGCAGGTCGGCCCACACGCGCTCGATGTGCTCCGGGGTGACGGCGTGATCGGCGAGTAGCCGGCGTGCCTGGGCCTGCACATCCGCTAAGCGTTGTTCCTTGTCGATCGGATTGTCCAGACCGCGCCATAGCGCTTGCACCGTCTTGTAGTAGAGCTCGCGCAGCAGATTGGCACGCCAGGAGTTCCACAGGCTCGGGTTCGTCGCCCGAATGTCGGCAACGGTGAGCACATAGAGGTGATTCAAATGCGCGATCGACGATACCTCACGGGCGAACTCGTGGATGACCGCAGGATCGCTGAGATCGCGGCGCTGCGCCGTCATCGAAAGCGACAGGTGATGGCGTACGAGCCACGCAACGAGCCCAGACTGTACCGCCGAGAGCTCGTGATCCCGGCAGAATGCCAATGCCTCTTGGGCGCCCACCTCGGAGTGGTCGCCCGGCTCCCCCTTGGCGATGTCGTGGAACAGCGCCGCGATATAGAGGGTCTCGGGCTCGTCGAGCTCGCCCATGAGCTGACAGCACAGCGCGTCCTCGTTGGGATCTTCGGCGAGACGGAAGCGCCGGAGGTGGCCGATCACACGCAAGGTGTGCTCGTCGACGGTGTAGGTGTGGAACAGATCGTACTGCATGCGCCCGATGATGCGATCGAACGCCGGTAGATAGGCCCCGAGGACACCGTAGCGATTCATGCGCGCAAGCTGGCTGACGACGCGGCGCGGCTGGCGAAGCAGAGCGATGAAGGTCGCGCGGGCCGCGGGGTCGCGGCGCACGCTGTCGTCGATGACGTCGAGGTCGCCGTGGAGCTGGCGCAGCGTCTCGGCCCGGATACCGCGGGCCTCGGGGTGGCGGGCCATCGCGAGAAACAGCTCGAGGATCGCGGGCGGATGCGCGCGGAAGGTGTCGGGCCGTGCCGCCTCGAGGGTCTCGCCCCGGATACGGAAATGGCTGTCGAGGCGTCGCACTGCCGGGGTTTCCTGTGGCTCGAGGATCGCCTCGCGGAAGAATTGCAGCAGGATCTCGTTGAGGCGCTGCAGCCCCATCACCGTACGGTAATAGCGCTGCATGAAGGCCTCGACGGCTTGGTTCGGATCGGGATCGGTCTCGCCGAACGCGGCCGCTAGGTCGCGCTGGTGGTCGAACAGCAGCCGGTCCTCGCGGCGCCCCGTGAGCCGGTGGACGCGCCAGCGGATGCGCCAGAGCAACTCCTGCCCGCGGTGGAGCTGGTCGTGCTCGTCCGGCGTCAAAAAGCCGTGGGCGACCAGATCGCCCAGGGTGCGCGCGCCGAAGTGGCGTTTGGCGACCCACGCGACCATCTGGATGTCGCGGAGGCCGCCCGGGCCCTCCTTGATATTGGGCTCGAGGCGATAGGCGGTGTTGTCGAGCTTGCGGTGGCGCTCGGCCTGCTCGGCGAGCTTGGCGCGGAAGAAGGCATCGGCGGGCCAGAGTCGTTGGGGGCCGGTCGCGGCGATCATGGCGTCGAAGAGCGCGGCCGAGCCGGCCAGGCGGCGCGACTCCATCAGGTTGGTGGCGGTGGTGACGTCCTCGGCGGCGATCTCGACGCATTGATCGACGGTGCGCACGGCGTGGCCGACGTCGAGCCCGATGTCCCAAAGCAGGGTGACGAAGGACTCGAGCGCCTCGCGATAGCGGCTCTCGGCGCCCTCGGCCAACAGGATGAGCAGGTCCACATCGGAGCGCGGCTGGAGCTCGCCGCGCCCGTAGCCGCCGACTGCGACCAGGGTGAGCGCGTCGGTGTCGCCGTCGACGTGCGCGTGCCACGCATGGACGAGCAGCGCGTCGACCGCTTGGGCGCGCGCCGGGATGACCGCGTGGGCGGCGGCGCCGGCGTCGAGCAGTCGGTCGAGGGCCGTGTCGATGCCCGCGAGGGCGTCGCCGTAGGCGCGCCCGGATGGCCGCCCGCCGGCGATGGCGCGGTCGACAGTGCCGGGGTCGAACCGTGCCTGCGCCCAGTCGGGCTCGGCGGGGTCCGCTTCGACCACGTCCCTAGAGCTCGCGCCCCTCGGGCAGGGTGAGGATCTCGTAGCCGGCGTCGGTGACGGCGATGGTGTGCTCCCATTGCGCCGACAGGCTGTGGTCCTTGGTGACCACGGTCCATTGATCGCCCAGGACCTTCACGTGGCGCTTGCCCGCATTGATCATCGGCTCGATGGTGAAGGTCATGCCGGGCACGAGCTCGAGGCCCGTGCCGGCCTTGCCGTAGTGCAGCACCTGGGGCTCCTCGTGGAATCCACGGCCGATGCCGTGGCCGCAGTATTCGCGCACGACCGAGCAGCGGTGGTGCTCGGCATAGCGCTGGACCGCGCCCCCGATGTCGCCCAGGTGGCCTCCGGGCGCCACTGCCCGGATACCGGCCGCCATGGCGCCGTAAGCGACGTCGCA
>CAYTWS010000032.1:0-3897 GCA_964442145.1 uncultured Ectothiorhodospiraceae bacterium
CGATGAGCAGCGCGAGCCCACCGTTGGTCAACAGCAGCGTCAGGCGATCGTCGAAGTCCTCGGCGCGATTGCTGTCGATGCGCGTCTGGACCCCGGGCGGTAGATCCGTTTGCAGCTCGGCGAGCACGGACTGGACCGCGCGCTCGATCGTCAGCGGCGATTGCGAGCCGATCCGGAAGATCTCGATCTCGATCGAGGGTTGCTGGTTGAAGCGCGAGTGGAAACCGGTCTCGTCGAAGCCGTCGGTCACGCGCGCGAGCTCGCCGAGCGTCACCGACGCCCCCGAGTCCGCGGCCACGATCGGGATCGTGGCGAGCTCGTCGGCCCACTGTTTGCGGGCCTTCATGCGCAGCAGGATCTCGCCCTCGCTGGTGTCGACCGAGCCGGCCGGCACATCGCGGCTGGACTGCTCGATCGCGTCGGCGACCTCGCCGAGGGTGAGGTCGTGCTGGCGCAACCGGCCTTGGGGGATCTCGACGTGGGTGACGAACGCCGGCACGTTGTCGATGACGGCTTGCGTGATCGCCGGCTCGTTGAGCAACCGGTCGCGCACGCGCTCGGCCAGCTGGCGCAGCGACCAGATGTCGGTGTCGCCGTAGAGCCCGATCTCGATGACGTCGCGCTCGCGGGCCTGGAGCTGGACCTCGGGCTCTTCCGCGGCATCGGGGAAGGTCTGGATGCCGTTGATGGCCTGGTCGATGTCCTGGAACGCCTTCATGCGGTCGGCGCCGGCGACGAGCTCCAACGAGACCTCGCCCGTGCCCTCTCGGGCTTGGGAGGTCATCTCCTTGATGCCTTGGACGCTGCGTACCGCCTCCTCGATCGGCAGCAAGATCCCCTGCTCGACCTCGGCCGGCGCCGCCCCCGGATAGGTCACCGAGACGGTGACGACATCGAGCTGGAACTGCGGGAACACCTCCTTTTGCATGGTCACCGCGGTCCAGATGCCGCCGGCGAGCAGGATCACCATGATCAGGTTGGCCGCGATGGGGTTGTTGACCATCCATGCGATGGGCCCGCGGGTGCGCTCGGGCCCGCCGTCGTCGCGATTCGCCTCGCTCACGAGCGCCCGCGTCCGGACGCGCCATCGGCGCCGTCACTGCCGGGCGACGATGGCGACGCCGTGTCGTCGTCGACGCGCAGGGGCGCGCCTTCCTCGATGGTGGCGAGGCTGCTGGTGACCACGCGCTCGCCGGCCTCGAGGCCGCTGCGGATGTAGGCGTATTCCTGGTCGCTGACGGCGATCGCCACATCGCGGATGACGAGCTCGCCGTCGGCCATCACCCACACGGTGCCGTCGCCGCGTATGTAGTCGCGCGACAGGCGCACCACGTCGCGCAAGCGCTCGCCCGCCATGCGCGCCTCGACGTAGCTGCCCAATAGCAGCCGCGGGGCGTCGTCGCCGGCCGCGTCCCGCGCCATGGGATCGGCGACGGTGATGAGCACGCGGGCCATGCGCGTGCCCTCGTCGAGGGTGCCGACCAGGCGATAGAGATGGCCCTGGCGATGGACGCCGTCGCCCCAGGCACCGCGGTTGTGGACCCGCACGGGCGTGCCCTTGTCCGGGCGTTGCTCCGAGAAGTCCAGCCAGCGCAGCTTGCTCACCGGCACGGTGGCCTCGACCCAGTAGCGCTCGACGCCGACGAGCCGGGCCAGTGCATCGCCGGCGGCGACCTGCGAGCCCACGTCGACTTGGCGCTCGATCACCTGGGCGTCGAACGGCGCCTCGATCGTGGTGCGCGCGAGCTGCAGGCGCGCGCGCTCGAGGGCGGCCTGCGCCGAGGCCACGCGCGACTGGGCCGCATCGAGCTGGGGCTCGCGCAGCACGAGCGCCTTGTTGTCCGCCGAGAGGGATTGGTCGATCAACTGGAATTCCTTTTGCGCGACCTCCTGGCGGCCGCGCTCGATGCGGAGCTCGGCTTGCGCCTCCTCCAGGGCATTGCGCCGCTGTTGCAGCGTTTGTCGATAGTCGGCCGGATCGAGGCGCACCAGGGCGCTGCCCTGGGCGACCACCCCGCCCGGGGACAGCGCGGGGGCGTGGTCGATGACCTGGCCCTCGACGCGCGGGCGCAGCACGATCTCGCGCGCCGGGCGCACCGTCCCGGTCGCCACGATCGTGGGCCGGTAATCGCCGGCCTCGGCCGCGACCACGTCGACCAGCATCGCCGTCTCCTTGGTCGCACCGGCGCGCTGCGCGGTGGGCTCGGTGGCGAAGATCAGCGCGACCGCGCCGGCGCCGGCGGCGGCGATGGCGCCGCACACCGCCAAGCCGGCCTTCCAGCCGAACCGCCCTGCGGGGGCGGCCGGGCTCGTCGGGGCGGCCTCGGTGGCCGTGGTGTCGGAGGCGTCGCTCGGTTGCGTCATCGGCATTCACCCGGGCGCATCGCTCGCGCCGGTCGCGTTGTCGTGGTCGCTACGGGCCCGTGCCGGGGCGCATCGCCCCGGCCGGGGCCGGTCAAAGGTCGGCGACGAGGCCGGCCAGGCGCTGGCGTTGCCCCTGATCCGGTAGCGCCCCATGGGCCGCGCCCATGTTGTCCGCCGCGTGCTCGGGGTCACTCGTCGCCGGGATGGCGCACGTCACCGCGGGATGGCCCGCGATGAACTTGAGGAACAGCTGCGCCCAGGTGCGGATGCCGAGCGCCTCGCGGGCCCATTGCGGGACCGCGTGGCCTTCGGTCCGCCGGAACAAGGCGCCGCTCTCGAAAGGCTCGTTGATGAGGGTGGCCACGCCGTTATCCGCGGCGGCCGGCAGCAATCGGCGCTCGGCGTTACGCGCGGCGATATTGTAGTTGAACTGGACGAAGTCGATGGGCTCGCGCTCGACGATGCGGGCCAGATCGTCGTGGTGGGCATCGGTGTAGTGCGTGACGCCGATGTAGCGCACGCGCCCTTGCTCGCGCCAGCGCTTGAGCGTGGCCAGATGGGTCTCGAGATCGCGCAGATTGTGGACCTGGATGAGCTCGAGGCGGCCGCCGCCCATGCGCTCGCGCGAGCGTTCCATCTGGTCGATGCCGGCCTCGCGCCCGCTGGTCCAGACCTTGGTCGCCATGAACAGCTCGTCAGCGATCCCGAGCTCGCCGGCAATCGTGCCGATGGCGGCCTCGGCATGGCCGTACATCGGCGACGAGTCGACCAGGCGGCCGCCGCGCTCATGGAAGGCGCGCATGACGTCGTACAACGGCGCCAGGGCCTCGTTGTTGCCGGGCGCGACGTCGAACGTCTGGTACGTACCCAGGCCGATGACCGGCAGCCGTTGGCCCGACGCCGCGATCGCGCGCTCGTTGAGCGTGTCGGCGGCGGCGCCCACGCCGCCCGGTAGGACCAGGCCGGCGGCCGCGCCGGCGCCGAGCTTGAGGAAGTCGCGCCGCGAGACGGCATCGTCACGCTGCGGTGGCACGGGCCAATGGGTCATGGTCGTCCTCCTGTAGGCGCGCTCGCCGGGCGCGATGGCGGCCCCGCAGCGCGGGCCGGACAACCGCTCCCCACCCGGGCGGCCCGCGCGCTTGGCGGCTCCGGTTGCGTTCGTCGCGCAGGCGCCAGTGTATGCACCCGGCGCTCAGGCCTCGTCGTCAGCCGCGGTCGCGCCATCGCCCGAGGCACGCCAGCCGGTCGCGATCGTGCGGATCAGCGTGATGCGGTCGATGACCAACGCCCATCGGGCCTCCAGGCGGCGCCGTTGCAGGTCCTGCAGGTTGGTCAAGGCCGTCAGGACGTCGACGAACGAGCCCGCCCCGTTGAGGTAGCGCCGCCGCAGCTGCTGCACCGACGCCTCGGCGAGCTCCACCTGCCGGTTGAGGCTCGCCAGCCGATGGCGATCGTGGCGCGTCGCCGCCAGAGCCGTCTCGACCTCCGCGATCGCGTCCACCGCCGTCTGGGCGTACTCGTTGAATGCCACCG
>CAYTWS010000032.1:3907-10015 GCA_964442145.1 uncultured Ectothiorhodospiraceae bacterium
CGGTCCGCCTCGGCCTCGAGCGCACCGCCGCGGAAGACGGGGACCGTGAGCTCGGCGGCGAGGGTCGTGATCCAGTCGTCGAACAACGCGCGCGTGCCTTCGGCGACCGTCTCCGCCGAGGCGGACAGATCGAGGCGCGGATAGCGCGCGGCGATCGCGCTGGCGAGATCCGCATCGGCAGAGCGAACGCGCAGCCAAGCCGCGCGCAAATCGGGCCGGTGGTGGAGCCATTCCCCGGGCAGCCCCGTTTGCGGCAAGGGCGGAACGGCGGTGCGCTCATGCCCTTGCGGCAAGTCGAGCTGCGCGAGCGGCCGCCCGGCCAATGCGGCCAGGTTGTGGCGTAGCTCGGCGCGCTGCCGGCGCGCGCTCTCGAGCTCGGATGTGGCGGCCTCGACGAGCTCGCGCTGGCGCAGTAGCTCATCGAGTGCGGCCTGGCCGTTGCGGTAGCGGACCTGGATGAGCTCGGCGATGCGCTCGTTCGTGCTGCGCTGCTCTTCCAGCAGATCGATCGTGGCGCGCTGGCGAAGCAGCTGGTAGAAGGTCGACGCCAGATCCGCTGTCACCGTGATCCGAGCGGCGTCCAGGTCGGCCGCCGTCGCCCGGGCCTCGAGCTCACGGGCGGCGGTGGCCGAGTCGAGCCGCCCCCACAGATCGACCTCATAGGAGGCGGCGAGGCCCACCCGGTCGCTCGTGCCGTCCGTGCCCGTGGTCTCATCGCTTCGCTCGGTGATGCTGCGCGCGGCCGTGGCGTCGAGGCTGGGCAGCTGCTCGGCCCCCTGGCCACGCGCCCCCGCGCGCGCCCGGCGCAAACGCGCCCGGGCCGCCGCTAGCGTGAAGCTCCCGTCGAGCGCGGTGTCGATGAGGCCGTTCAAACGCGCGTCGTCGAAATGGCGCCACCACCGATCCGGGAGTTCGTCGCCGCCGGCGTCGCTGAAGCGTTGCGGTAGCGGGACCTCGCCTTGCGGATCCGCCGTATCGACGCTGGCGCATCCGGCAGCGACCAGACAGAGTGCAGCCGCCAACGCAATCGCGCGCGGCGGGCGCAGCTGGGCACGTCGGCACGAGACTTCGATGACTCGGATCCCTTTGGCGCCGGTCGGAGCGCGCTATTATTGAGCGCACGAGCGGCGGCCCCAAGCGGTTTTCGGTAACACGGTGTTACTCGAAGCGCCGTTGTTACATGGTGTTACAAAATGGGCTTCGCCCGCGCGAGCCCGTTGGGTCGAAAATGCCAGCCAGCATCCCGCGAGCGCGCGCTTGAGCCATGGCCGAGCCCAATCACACCCCCCACATCCTGATCGTCGACGATCACCGCGAGACCCGGGAGGCGGTGCGCGACTACCTGCGGCGCCACGGCTACCGCGTGTCCATCGCCGCGGGCGCCGACGAGGCGCGGGGCCGGCTCGATGAGGCGGCGATCGACGTCATCGTCCTCGACATCATGATGCCGGGCGAGGACGGGCTGTCGCTGTGCCGCTCGATCCGCGCAGAGCGCCGCATGCCCGTGATCTTTCTCACCGCCGCCGTCGAGGAGGCCGACCGCATCGCCGGGCTCGAGCTCGGCGCCGACGACTACCTCGTCAAGCCGTTCAGCGCGCGCGAGCTGCTGGCGCGCATCCGCGCGGTACTGCGGCGCTGGCACGAGCTGCCGCCGCAAAGCGAGCAACCGAGCGCCGAGCGGCTGCGATTCGACGGCTGGACCCTGGAGACGGCCGGGCGCCGCCTGACCGGGGCCGCCGGCGAGGTCAGCCTCACCGCGGGCGAATACGAGCTCCTGCTGGCCCTGGTGCAGCATGCCGGCCACGTGCTCAGCCGGGATCAGCTACTCGATCTGACCCAGCGCCGCCAGGCCCACGCCTTCGACCGCAGTGTGGACGTCCAGATCAGCCGGCTGCGCCAAAAGATCGAGCCCGACCCGGCCCATCCGACGCTGATCTGCACCGTACGCGGCGGCGGTTACCGCTTGGCCGCCGCCGTGGAGCGCCTATGATCCGGGCGTGGCTCGCGAGTCTGGGCGGGCGCCTGGTGCTGTTGCTCGTCGGCGCCATCTGCCTGGCCCAGGCGATCACCTTCGCGGTGTACTTCCTCGACCGCCAGCGCCTGGTCGACTCGATCACCGAGGAGCTCGTCGTGTCGCGCCTGCCCTCGGCGGTGCGCACGCTGCGCCAGCTCGACACCGACGCGCGCCAGGGCGTGATCCAGGCGCTGTCGTCGCGATGGACGGGCTATCAGCTGGCGGCCCGACCGAGTGTCGCGGGCGACGGCGGGGCCGACCGCCTCGCCCGGATGCTGCGCGATTCGCTCGAGTCGCCGCCCGGCGATATGCGCCTGGCGGTCAAGACGTTCGACAAGGCCCCCGGCGCCGATTGGCACAACGTCGACAGCCGCAAGCAGCTGCACATCGCCGTCCGCTTGAACGAGGCGACGTGGCTCAACTCGGTCAAGGCCCTGCCCGATACCTGGCACCTCGCCTCGGAGATGCTGCTGCCCATGGGGCTGTCGGTGCTCGCGGTGATCGCGGTGGCCGTGTATCAGGCGCGGCGCATCGCCCGGCCGCTGGATAATCTGGCCCAGCAGGCCGAGCGCTTCGGCGGCGGCGAGGCGGTCGAGCGGCTCACGCCCGCGGGGCCGGCCAACGTCGCGCGCACGATCGAGGCGTTCAACGACATGAGCGAGCGCCAGCAGCGCTTCATCGCGGATCGGACCCGGCTGCTGGCGGCGATATCGCACGACCTGCGGACACCGATCACGGCGATGCGCTTGCGCATCGAGAGCGTCGACGACGACGAGGTCCGCGAGGCCCTCGAGCGGGTCCTGGCGGAGATGGAGAGCATGGTCGAGGCGACGCTGAGCTTCACCCATGCCGGCGCCGGCGAAGGCGATACCCACGAGGTCGATCTCGTCGCCCTCGTTCGCGACACCATCGCGGAAGCGGACCCTAGCGGCGAGGCGCTCGCGTTCGAGCCGCCCGAGACCGCGCCACCGCGCTGCCGCTGCCGTCCGCTCGGCGTCACCCGCGCCCTGCGCAACGTCCTCGACAACGCCATCCGGTACGGCGGCACCGCCACCGTTGGCCTCGAGACGGGCGACGACCGGGTGTCGATCCACATCCGCGACCGCGGGCCGGGCATCCCCGAGGGCGACCAGGAGGCGGTTTTCGCACCATTCTACCGGCTCGAGCGCTCGCGCAGCCTGGACACCGGCGGCAGCGGCCTCGGCTTGGCGATCGCGCGGAACATCGTGCGCGGCCACGGCGGTGACGTCGAGACAGCGAACACGCCCGAAGGGCTGCGCGTGACGATCTCCCTGCCCATCGAGCGCCGCGGCTAGCCGGCAAGACCGATCTCGGGAGGCGATGGCCCGGCGCATTCATCGCACCGTCCGGGCGCGGTCCATGACCGCCCGCCGGCTCGGCGTCATCGGCCGATGCAGCGATCGGCCCTAGGGACGGTCGGATTTATACCGGATTCGGGTCGCATAACATCCCGTGGTTCGGACTTTGAGTCCGAACCATCGGTGACGTGCGAACGCGCTACTGAGACCTTCCCCACGATGAGCGGGGGTAATCAGACATCCCTAGCCGCTAGAACCGGTGGCCGATCTCCACCGCCAACAGATCGACGCCGGGATTGGCGTCATAGAGGCCGGCGTTCGACGTGTGCTGTATGCGCGCGCCCAGATACCAGGCCCCATGGGGGTCCCAGCGCAGGCCGATGTGGCTGGTGAACTCGAATGGGCCGCCCAGGTTGCGGTTGTCGCCCGCGTAATCGGACAGCAGGGTCGGCAGGATGCCAAGCGAGACACGCCAGTGGTCCGCCGGCAGCGCATACTCGAGCGTGGGACCGAGCGCGAACACGGTGGCGCGATCGCTGCCGTCTTCGCCGTGACCGAGCGCCACCGCCCAGCGCGCCCGACCGCCCGCCGGGAGATAGGGTGCGACCACGCGTTGCTGGACGAACGGCGCCGGCCACCGCAGATAGGCCTCGGCGGTGCGCACGCCCTCGCCGGCAGCGATGCGGCCCCCGGCCTCGTGCCGGGGGCCGTCGTCACCGCCGGCGCCCCCGGCCCACGCACAACCCATCGCGGCGAGCAATACGGCGACCAGGATCGGCTGCAGCGTCCGGATAGGCATGCCGCCTCGGGGTTTCCCTTCCGAATCGATGGGCGGGAATTATACATACAAACATGTATGGATGGAAGTTGCGTCATACGCTAGGATGGCGTGTAGCGATCCACGGTGAGACAACGGCGAGGCCGCAGCGACGGCCCCGCGGGCGGGGTATGGTCAGAAAGACGAAGGCGGAATCGGAGGCGACGCGCGAGCTACTGCTCGACGCGGCGGAACAGGCGTTCCTCGAGCACGGCGTCGCCCGGACCCCGCTGGAGGCGATCGCGCGCCGCGCGGGCCATACCCGGGGGGCGATCTACTGGCATTTCGCGGACAAAAACGCCCTCTTCCAGGCGATGCTGGATCGCGTGCGCCTGCCGCTGGGCGATCTCGTCGAGGCGTTCTCGCGCGACAGCGGCGCCGATCCGGTCGAGACCTTGCGCCGGCTCTGCGCCTTCGCGCTCCAGCGCCTGACCGACGATCCGCGCCACCGGCGCGTCTACACCATTCTGCTGCTACGCTGCGAGCACGTCGGGGCCATGAATCCGTCGATCGACAGCCAGGAGCGCCTGGCGAACGAGGTGCTGGAGCTGTTCGAGCGCCAATTCGTGCAGGCGCAGGAGCGCGGCCAGCTCAACCCCGCGATCCCGCCGGCGGTCGCCGCCTCCGCCCTGCACACCTACATGTCCGGCCTGTTCATGCAGTATCTGCGCAATCCCGCGCACTGCAACCTGGATGATCACCGCGACACGCTCCTGGCGGCGTATTTCGATTGGGTCGCCGCGTAATCCCCTGCTCTCGGATACACCGGCGCCCCGTAGCGCACACCACCGCAACCCAACACGCTGGACTCTGACCGATGACCCGACTATCCGTTCTCGATCTCGCACCCATCCGCGAAGGCGGCGACGCCGCCCAAGCGTTTCACCACACGCGGGCGCTTGCCCGCCACGTGGAAGCGCTCGGCTATCAGCGCCTTTGGCTCGCCGAGCACCACAACATGGCGGGCATCGCCAGCGCCGCGACCGCCGTGCTCATCGGCCACGTCGCCGGTAGCACGCACCGTATCCGCGTGGGATCGGGCGGGGTGATGCTGCCGAACCACACACCGCTGGTCGTCGCCGAGCAGTTCGGCACGCTCGAGTGCCTGTATCCGGATCGCATCGATCTGGGACTCGGCCGCGCGCCGGGCACGGACCAGCGGACCGTGCGCGCGCTGCGGCGCGATCACGCGGGCGGCGCCGAGCAGTTCCCGCGCGATGTCATGGAGCTGCAGTCGTATTTCCAGCCGGCGCAGCCGGGCCAGGCCGTCCAGGCCGTGCCGGGGGCCGGACTGCGGGTGCCGATCTGGATCCTCGGCTCCAGCGTCTCGAGCGCCCAATTGGCCGCGCAGCTCGGCCTCCCCTATGCCTTCGCGGCGCATTTCGCGCCGGACCAGCTGCTGGAGGCGCTGCAGGTGTATCGCCGCCAGTTCCAGCCGTCGCAGCAGCTCGAGCGCCCGTACGTGATGCCCTGCATGAACGTCCTGGCGGCGGACACCGCCGAGGAGGCGGCGTACCGGTTCACGTCGATGCAGCAGCAGTTCTGCCAGGTCCTACGCGGGCGCCCCGGACCGCTGCCGCCACCGGTCGAGGACATGGACCGCCATTGGTCGAGCGCCGAGCGCGCCGCCGTGCGCAAAGCGCTGCATTACGCAGCCGTCGGTGGGCCCGCCGAGGTGCGCGCCGACGTCGAGGCGTTCATCGACGCCACCGGGGCGGACGAGCTCATGGTCAACACACTGGCGTATGACCCGGGCGCGGTGCAGCGCTCACACGAGATCCTGGCGGCCGAATGCGGCACAGCCGCCGAGGCCTGACACGCGGCCTACGCACGGAAACGCATCCCCGGGTACGCTGGCCGGACGAGCGCACGAGCGCCGGCTGCAACCCGCGAACGGGCGGGTTGCTCATGCTCACCCGACGGCGCTCCCGGGCCTCGGGATACGCCACCCTCCCCCG
>CAYTWS010000033.1:0-9808 GCA_964442145.1 uncultured Ectothiorhodospiraceae bacterium
CCCGGTAGACGCAAGTGCGCAACGCTGCCAGTTTAGACAGCTTGGCCGCGAACCGGAGCCGCCGTTGAGCCAAGCGCCCCACCCCCCGATCGCCGAGCAGCAACGCATCGAATCCGAGCACCACAGCGATCGCCGTGGCGACCCCTACGCCTGGCTGCGCGCCGCCAATTGGCGTGAGGCGATGCAAGATCCCCAAAAACTGCCCGAGGCGATCCGTGGCCATCTCGACGCCGAGAACGCCTACACCGAGGCGGTCATGGCGGACACACGCGAGCTGCGTTCGCGCCTGCTCGCCGAGCTGCGCGCACGCATCCGCGAGGACGATGCCAGTGTGGCCCTGCCCGATGGCCCTTGGGCCTACTACGTACGCTACCGCGAGGGCGGCCAGCACCCGATCATCTGCCGCCGCCCGCGGGGCGACAGCGCCGCTGCCGAGCACGTTCTGCTCGACGGCGATGCGCAAGCGAGCGGCCGGGCCTATTTCCGCATCGTCGACGCCGCCCACAGCCCCGACCACCGCCTGCTCGCGTGTGCCCTCGACCTCACCGGCGCCGAGGCTTGCTCGATCCGCGTGCGCGATCTCGACGCCGATGCATGGCTCGAGCTCGAGCTCGAGCAGGGCCAGGGCGATCTCGCCTGGGCGAGCGATGGGCGCCACCTGTTCTACACCGTCATCGATGCCGAGCACCGCCCGCGCTGGGTGCGCCGCCGCGACGTCGTCAGCGGCGCCGACGCCGTGGTCTACGAGGAGACCGATGCCGGCTTTTTCGTCGGCGTCGACGAGACCGAGAGTGGCCGCTATATCTCGATCACCAGCCGCGATCCCGACACCACCGAGGTCCGTGCGATCCCGGCCGAGGCGCCGACGACGCCGCCGCGGTGCCTACGCGAGCGTGAGCCCGGGCTCGAATACAGCGCCAGTGACTGGGGCGAGGAGTGGATCCTGCACACCAACGCCGGCGGTGCGAGCGACTACTGTGTGCTCGCCGCGCCGCTCGACGATCCAGCGGGGACGCCGTGGCGAACCATCGTGGGCCACCGGCCCGGCGTGCTCATCGAGCAGGTGCTGGTGTTCGCGCGGTATCTCGTACGCCTGGAGCGCACCGACGCCTTGCCGCGCATCGTCGTGCGCGCCTGGGCCGACGACCGCGAGCACACGGTGGCGTTCGACGAGGCCGCTTTCGATGTCGACATCACGGCGGGCTATGAGTTCGACACGGACATACTGCGCCTGCACTACAGCTCGCCCACCACACCCGAGCACGTCTACGACTACGATATGGCGCGCGGCGAGCGCGTGCTGCGCAAGACCGAGACCGTTCCCAGCGGCCACGACCCCAGCCGCTACGTTTGTGCCCGCCTGGACGCGCCCACGAGCGACGGCGCGCGCATCCCGATCTCACTGATCCACCATCGCGACATCGCCCCCGATGCGGCTACGCCGTTGCTACTCAGCGCATACGGTGCCTACGGCATCACGATGGATGCCGGGTTCTCGCCACACCGGCTGAGCCTGGTCAATCGCGGCTTCGTCGTCGCCCTGGCCCATGTGCGCGGCGGCCGCGACAAGGGCGACCACTGGTACCGCCAGGGCAAGCTCGACGCCAAGCCCAACACCTTCGGCGACACCATCGCCTGTGCCGAGCACCTGGTCCAGCGCGGTTACACGGCTCGCGGCAACATGGCGCTGCACGGCGGCAGCGCCGGCGGGATGCTGGTCGGGGCAGTGATCAACCAGCGTCCCGACCTCTTCCATGCGGCCGTCGCCGACGTGCCGTTCGTCGATGTGCTCAACACCATGCTCGATCCAGAGCTGCCGCTGACGCCGCCCGAATGGCCCGAGTGGGGCAACCCGATCGAAAACGCCTCGGCCTATCGCACGATCCGCGGCTACTCGCCGTACGACAATGTGGCCCAGCAAGCGTATCCGCATCTGCTGGTCACCGCGGGCGTGTCCGATCCCCGGGTGACCTACTGGGAGCCCGCCAAGTGGGTGGCCCGCCTGCGCGAGCTCAAGACCGACGACAACCTGCTATTACTGCGCACGAACATGAGCGCCGGTCACGGCGGCGCCTCGGGCCGGTTCGATTTCCTCGACGAGATCGCGTTGCGCTACGCCTTCCTGCTCAAGGTGTTCGCGCTCACGGAGACCGAGCCTCTGCCGTCGGTGTGACCCCAAGCCGATCAGGGGCGCACCAAGCGGGCGAGCTCGGTGGTCGCGTCCCAATCGGCGCGGCCATGGCTATGGGCGATGACCGGGACATCGACGAGTGCGGCGATATCGTCGCGGTAGCCGCCCGCCCCCTCGGTGTCGGGGTCGGGCACGTTGACCACGACCGCAGCGGCGGTGAGGCCGCGGCTGCGGATGGCCTCGAGCGTCAGGCGCACGTGGTTGATGCAGCCGGGCGTGTCCGAGGTTACGACGATCACGGGGAAACCGAGCGCGACGGCGAGCTCGTCGTTGCCGGCGTCGATGGCCAACGGCGATAGCAAGCCACCGGCGCCCTCGACCACGCGGAAACGGTCCGGGTTGCCCGCCTCGATCGCCCGCATCAACGCCGCCATGTCGACCGCGCCCTTCTCCGTCTCGGCCGTTTGCGCCGGCGAGATGGTGCCGGCCATACGGTAGGGCGTGACCCGATCGATGGGCTCGCTATTGCCCGCCGCCTGCGCCAGGGCGAGCCCATCGGCGGGGTAGAGGGCGCCGCCCTTGCGCTTGCAGCGCTGCTCGATGGGCTTGCGCGCGCATACGGCCACCCCCTCGTGGCGCAAGGCGTTGACCAAGCCGCAGGAGATGAAGGTCTTGCCCACACTGCTCGCCGTACCCGTGATGAACACCCCTCGCATTCGGCCTCCCCGCGACGCCATTGCCTGGAACCCCCAAGGGCGAACGCCGGCGGGGGATCACTTGCATATCGCAGCGTGCCGTTCCAACGACCGAGCCGCAACCTCGGGCGAACGCATTCCTAGTGACCAGCCGCAGCGTTGGGCAAAATAGCGGCTATGAACGTGCTCGTGATCGATCATTCGAAGGTATTCCGCGCCATGTGGCGCCGTATGGCCGTCAGTGCCGGTCACGAGCCCATCATGGTCTCCGATGCCGGCGAAGGCCTGGCGACACTGCGCGAGCGCGAGGTCGATCTCGTCTGCGTTGCGCGCACGCTGCCCGATATGGACGGCATCGCTTTCACACGCCATGCCCATGGCATGCAAGGGCTCGGCCATCTGCCGATCATCCTGCTGACGTCGACCGGCGACAAGGCCGTGCGCCAAGCCGCCTTCGAGGCCGGCGTCACCGACATCCACTCGCGCACCGATATCGAGGATCTGTTCAACCAAGCGGCCCGCTTCGTCCAGGGCAAAAGCGCAATTTGCAGCGGCCGCGTTCTCTACATCGAGGACAGCCGCACGGTCGCGACCGTCATGTTGCGCGTGCTCGAGGGCATGGGTCTGACCGTCGACCACTACTGCAATGCGAGCGCGGCCCACCGCGCGTTCCAGCAAAGCGACTACGATCTCGTGGTCAGCGATATACTGGTCGAGGGCGAGATGAGCGGCATCGGGTTGATCAGCCGCATCCGTGAGCAGGCACCCGACCCAATCCGCGCGCCCATCCTGGCGATCTCGGGCATGGAGGACGACAATCGCCGGATCGATTTATTCCGTCTGGGCATCAACGATTTCGTCACCAAGCCCGTGCTCGAGGATGAGGTGCGCGCGCGTGTGAGCAATCTGGTCATGAACAAGCAGCTGCTCGAGCGCGTCGAGGAGCAGCGGCGCCATCTCTACGAGCTCGCCATGACCGACCAGCTCACGGGCTTGTACAACCGCAACTCGTTGTCCGAGTTCGCCGAAGCCAAGACAGCCGAGGCCAATCGCCACGATTTCCCCCTGAGCGTCGTCGTCATCGACATCGATCACTTCAAGGAGATCAACGACCGCTACGGCCACCTCTTCGGCGACGAGGTGCTCACCGCCGCCGGCGAATTGCTCCAGCGGAACATCCGCAGCGAAGACGTCGCCGTCCGCTTCGGCGGCGAGGAGCTGTTGCTGATCCTGCCCCATTGCGGCGAAGAGGACGGGCGTAGGCAGGCCGAGCGGATACGCAGCGAGCTCGCCTCACTATCCTTCGGCTCGGGCATCCGCGTCACCGCCAGCCTGGGGATCGCCTCGAGGCCCGCGGGGCGGGAGGCCGAGTTCGAGGTCCTCGTGCGGGCCGCCGACGGTGCCGTCTACGAGGCCAAGACCCGAGGCCGCGACCGCGTCGTCACGGCCTCGACCATCGCGGTGGATTGAGCCGACCGGCGCGCGCCCCCACCGAGGCCGAGCGCGCGCTCGCCACCAGGAGGGGTCATGCTGATATCGGCAACCGTCTTGGTCGCGCTCGCGGTCGCCGCGGGCGCGGCATTGGCGGCGCTGCACGCGCTGGGATACCGCATCCCGGGGACAGCCGGCCTCGGCCATGGGGTCTTGGCGACCATCGGCGTGGCGGCGCTGGCGGCTGCCGTGTTCACCGCCGAGCGCCCGCCGGCGGTGAACGCCGCGCTGCTGTGCCTCGCGCTCGCCTGGATCGGGGGTGGCTTCAACCTGTTGTTCCGCCGCCAAATGGGCTCGGCGCCCGGCTTCATGATCTCCCTGCACGGCGCCATCGCCGGCCTCGGTATGATCCTACTGGTCGTCGGCATCGCCGGCGCCGA
This sequence comes from uncultured Ectothiorhodospiraceae bacterium, assembly GCA_964442145.1. Classification (GTDB taxonomy): domain Bacteria; phylum Pseudomonadota; class Gammaproteobacteria; order XJ16; family Halofilaceae; genus Halofilum. The sequence continues at coordinate 4,698 of CAYTWS010000033.1, forward strand.
ATAGCAGCGCGCGATCGCCTTTCGTGCTAGATTAGCGCGTCCTTGTCGCGAGCCCTGCCGTAAGTGATCCCGATACAACGCCCCCTCATGCTGGCCCTGGCCGTCGTCGCTTCGGTGATGACCGCGCCCTCGAGCCGGGCCGCGCCCGACCCGCGCGATCTCGAGCTGGCCTCGGTGCAGGCCGCTGTGGCCGACCTCGACAGCGAGACGACGCTGTATCGCAAGCACGCCCAGCGCAGCGTGCCCATCGCCTCGTTGACCAAGCTGATGACGGCGATCGTCGTGCTCGAGTCGGACACCGCCCTTGACGAATGGCTGCCCGCCGTCGAGCGCCGCGAGTCCGCCCCGAACAACGCCTACACGCGCATGCGGGTGGGCTCGGAGCTCAGGCGCGCGACCTATCTGCGCCTCGCGCTGATGGCCTCGGCCAATCACGGCGCGTATGTGCTCGCGCGTCACCATCCGGGCGGCGTCGACGCCTTCGTCGACGCCATGAACGAGCGCGCGCGCGCCCTGGGCATGTATTCGAGCCACTTCGTCGATCCCAGCGGGCTCTCCATCCTCAACCATGCCAGCGCCGCCGACGTGCTCAAGCTCATCAAGGCGGCCATGACGTATCCGCGGATCCGCGAGTACACCCAATCCCAAGCCTATACCGCCCGCTTTCGCTATCCGCGCTACAACCTCTACTACGGCAATACCAACGTGCTGGTGTTCCGCAATCACTGGGATGTGCGCTTGAGTAAAACGGGCTATCTGGACGAGGCGGGGCGCTGTCTGGCCATGGTCGCCGAGCTCGACGGCCGGCTCATCGCGGTGGCCCTGCTCGATTCCTTCGGCTCGCGCTCACCGGTCGGCGACGCCGGGCGCATCACGCGCTGGCTACACCACGGCGACGGCGGCGCCGTCGCCGACGCCGCGAAACGCTACGAGCGCCGCCGCAACCGCGAATATGCGCGCCGCGACGGGCTCACACCGTTCGTACCCAGCGCCGCGAGCACGCTTCGTCAAGCCGCCAAGACCGACTGACGGGCGTCTCGCGCGGGCGCGCGCCTCAACAGGCAATCAAGTCGGTCGGGCGGCCGCGCGCACAGGCATAAAGCGCGCCGGCGACGCGTACCAGATCGGGGCGCTCATAGCGATACCGCCCGGGCGCACGCGCCTCGACGCCATCGGCGCCGATGGTCGCCACGGTGAAGGCGAAGGCGTAATAACCCGCTTGCCCCATGCGCAGATCGGTGATCACGACGCGCCCATCTCGCGCATCGATGCCGTAGAAGCCGTCGGTGAATGACTGCAACCGCTGCACCGGCGGATGGTCCCCGAGACGGGCGAGCAGCGCAGGCTCGCGCGCATAGCGGGTGAAACGGATGGCGCGCCCGCTGCCCAGCGTGTAAAAGCCCTCCCAGTAGGCGTCCTCGGACACCGCGACGATGCGCCAGACGAAAGCGTTGAACGGCGTCGGCGTGGCGAGCATACGCTCGGGCGTCCAATCTCGATCGGCGATCGCCGCTCGCGCGCGGGCCTCGACCATCGCCTGGGCGGTGATCGTGGCCAGCAGATACACCACCGCGAGCGCTAGACCGAGCCCGTTGCAGGCCGCTGCCCGGCGCGGGCGGCGGCGATTGAGCCAGGCCGCGCCCATGCCCACCACCAGTGGCATGGTGAATAGCGGGTCGATGATGAAGATGCTGCCGAGGCCCACGGCCTCACCGCTGAGCGGCAACCACAAGCGCGTACCGTAGATGGTCGCGGCATCGAGCAGCGCGTGGGTCACCAGCACCAGCCACACCGTGGCGAGCCAACGCCCGTAACCGCCCGTATAGCGCTGGAGCCGATACAACGGCCAGGCGATCAGCGGCGCACACGCGGTCTGGATGACCAGGGCATGGGTATAGCCGCGATGACTGGTGAAGTCGGCGACGGGACCGCCGTAGGCGACGAAGGCATCGAGATCGGGTAGCGTGCCCACGACGGCACCCCAGGCGAAGCCGCGCCCGTCGGCACGCGGGCCGGCGACCAGACCGCCCACCGCCGCACCCAGTGCGGCTTGGGTGACCGAATCCAATGGTCGAGCCCGTCAGGCGCTCGAGCCGCGCCTCAAAGCGGTGGTGGCGCTAGAGATCGGCGCACTGGCGGATCCGGCGCGCACGCCGCGCCGGATCGGGGTTGTTCGGGCGTCCCGCGAACGCGCCATCGCCCGAATCGAACATCAGTGCGGCCGCCTCGGCGACGTGGCGGCTGCCACGGCTGGCGAGCTGCCGTGCGGCCCAGCAGTCGGCGGCGAGCTCGGCCCCCGGGCTGGACCAGCCCGTATACTGTGGATCGTCGGCGAACCGCGATGCCTGGGCTCGGGTGACATGGCCCTGGCAGATGTGGCCCAGTCCGTGCATGAGCAGGAACTGGCGCAGCTGGCGGGCGAACAAGGCCGGCTTATAGCCCCCGGCCGTCGGGTCCACCCGGATCATCGGACCCTCTTGGGTCCACATGGGCCGCACCCCACCGGCCAACTCGGGGTCCGATTCGACCCGCACGCTACGGGGCCCATCGCCGGGACAAGGGATTGCCCAGGCCGTGCTCGGCACGACGACGAGACTGACCAGGACGAGCGCACGGACAAGCCGCGTGTTCATGCTGTAGATCCTCGCGTACGGTGATTCGCTAGCGGGCCACGCGGGGCAGGCATCGCAACCCCGGTCCGATCATAGCCGCTATGGCCGCATGGGTCGAAGCCGTAGCGGACGGCGAGCGGGTACGCCGCCGTTGCCGCCGGCGCGATCCTGGGGCCGACGACCCGATCGCTGGCAGGAGAGCACCACTCGATGCATTGGCTTGTTGCGACCGTACAAGATCCGATCGTCGTCGGCGGGGCCCTGGTGGCGGCAGGGCTCGCGCTCGCGTTGCTCATCCAGCGCCGCCGCGGTCGATCGGCACCGGCGGCGTGTAGCGCGCGAGCGCGACTCCTCGAGCCCAATGAGCGGGCACTGCTGGAGACGCTGCAAGCGGCGACGGGGCCCGACATCGAGATCTGGCCGCAGGTGCACGCGGGCGCCGTGCTCACCGTGGGCGAGGACGCGCCCCGGCGGCAACGCCGCCGCGCGGCCCAGTTGCTCGCCCGCCAGCGCTTCGACTTCGTGGTGGTCTCTGGCGAGGGCCACCCGCTCGCCGCGATCCGATGCGCCCGAGCCGGGGGAGGCTCCTCGCGCGCCGATCTCAAGGCGATGTGCGCCCACGCGGGATTGGCCTTGGTGGTGCTCGACCCGAACGCGAGCTACGCCGTCGACGCATTGCGCGAACATCTCCAGTGGCACATGCGCGGCCCGGCCGGCGAGGCGGAGGCGGACGTCGACGCCGAAGGGCGGCGCGAGCCCGTAATCGACCTACCGCCCGAGTGAGCCCGATCCCCGGGCCGGTCCGGTGGTTGCGTCGGGGCCGCACAGCGCATCGAATGATGCGCTCGGGAGACGACCAGCGGGGGGAGTGATATGGCACGCTTGCCCGCTGCCGCGATGCAGCGTTTGGTGCTGGTGATCTTGATCGCGCTGGCGCCCGAGGCCGCGCTTGCACGGCCCCTCGAGGCGATCAAAGAGACGGGCGAGCTGCGCGTCGTTACCCGCAATGCGCCGACGACCTGGTATATCGACGCCGACGGCGAGCCCGCCGGTCCCGAGCACGAGCTGGTGCAGGCATTCGCCGAGTGGCTCGATGTCCGGGTGGTCTACCAGCACGAGCCTTCCGTCGGCGCCATCCTGGACGCCATTGCCGCCGGCGAGGGCGATCTCGCAGCGGCGGGTATCACGAGCACCGAGGCGCGCCGCGAGCGCTTCCGCATGGGCCCGCCGTACCAGCCCGTGACCCAGCAGGTCGTGTGCCGCCGGGACAACGTCCAGCCGGAGAGCCTCGCCGAGCTCGCCCAGGTCGACGATGTCGCGGTGATCGCCGACAGCAGCTATGCAGAGCTGTTGCGCGCGCTCGAGGCCGAGGGCGCGCCCACGCCCGATTGGCAGGCCGTGCCGGAGACCACCACCGAGGCCCTGCTCTACCGCGTCTGGCGCCGCGATCTCGACTGCACAATCGCCGATTCGACCATCGTCGACATCAACCGGCGCTACTTCCCGGAGCTGCTGACGCCGATGAACCTGTCGCGCGAGCAGCAGCTGGGCTGGGTGCTGCCACCCGGCCGCGCTGCCCTGGACCGTGCCATCCAGGACTGGCTCGAGGACTTCCGTGCACGCGGCGAGCTCGCCGACGTGCGCGAGAAGTACTACGGCTTCTTCCGGGAATTCGATTATGTCGACACCCGGGTGTTGATTCGCCGTACCGACGAACGCTTCCCCAAATATCGCCAGTGGTTCGGTGAGGCCGCGCTGGAATACGACCTGCCGTTCACGCTGCTCGCTGCCCAGGGATACCAAGAGTCGCACTGGAATGCCCAGGCACGCAGCCCCACCGGCGTGCGCGGCATCATGATGCTCACGCGCAACACAGCGCGCGAGGTGGGCATTGCCAACCGCCTCGACCCGCGCCAGAGCATCTTCGGGGGTGCCAAGTACATGGCGCGGATGAAGCAGCGCTTCGTCGACGCCGTCGAGGAGCCCGATCGTACCTTCCTGGCGCTGGCGGCCTACAACGTGGGGCGCGCCCATCTCCACGACGCCCAGGTCCTCGCCCGCCGCAAGGACCTCAGCCCGCACAAGTGGGCGGACATCCGCCAGGTCCTGCCCCTGCTGTCGGACCCCGACTACTACCGCGAGCTCAAATACGGCTACGCACGCGGACGTGAGCCCGTGCGCTACGTCCAACGCATCCGCGAGTACCGCCATGTGCTGGAGAACGAGCTGCGCGGCGATCCGCTCGACCAGCCTTGGCTCCGCTGAGCCATCGGCGCTGATGGGCGCAGGCAGGGACGGGCTTGCCAGGCACCGCGCACAGCGCGACTTGCGGTATTACATAGGCGGGCGCCGGCGGGTATCCTCGGCCCGCGGCGCGTGCGCCGCGGCCGACCCCCCGACGCCGGAATCCGGACCCTATGGCCATCTCCCCCGATGAGCCCGACGAGCGCTTCGCGCTCGCGCACAGCGCGTGGCGCCAGTTCTATGGGCTGTACTTGG
>CAYTWS010000034.1:0-9748 GCA_964442145.1 uncultured Ectothiorhodospiraceae bacterium
GCTCGCCGCCCGTGTCGAGCGCGATCTGCGCGGCGGTGAGGGTCGCGAGGGCCTCGCCCGCGGCGCCTTGTCCGAGGCGATCGCGGCGATCGCCGCGGAATTGCGCAAGCTGGCCTATCTCGGGCTCTGGATGGTCCCGCTGCTCGGGCTATTCCTGATCCCCGGCATCAACGCCGTGGCACCGCTGGCTTGGATCGTCTTCGGTGCCAGGATGCTCACACTCGAGTACGCCGACTACCCGCTGGGTAACCATGGTTTGACCTTCCCCGAGGCACGGCGCCTGGTGGGTCGCCGGCGCCCCGCCGCACTCGGTTTCGGCGTGGTCGTCATGGGCCTGACGGCGATCCCCCTGGTGAACTTCATCGCGATGCCCGTCGCCGTCGCCGGCGCCAGCGCGCTCTACGTAGACGAGCTCGCCGAGCTCGTCGCGCCGTAGCACACGCCACCCGCTCGGCCCGCCTTGCGGCGAATGCGCACGGCACCGCCGAGGATCGACCAACGCCCCCGCATGGCCCGAGCAGGCCGTCGGAGCGCCCCGGCGCCTACTGCGCGCGTCCCACAGCGGCGGCCGGTGGCCGGTAAGGCGAACAGCCGCTACGATCCCCCGGGGGCCGCACCCGCGGTCCCGTCGGGAACACAACAATAATGGAGGAAGCCATGGCTCAAGCGGATACCGGCGCGAGCGCCAGCGTCTCCGTGCGCACCGTCATCGAGCCGCTCCACCGCGGCAAGTTCTGGCTCCAGTTCATCGGTGTACTGTCGATCATCGGCGGTGCCCTACAGGCGCTGGGCGCCATCGCATTCCTGATCGACGGCCAAGTGCTGGGCATGATCCCCGGCGTCATCGCAGCGGTACTGTTCGTCTGGATCGGCCTCGTGCTCATGGGGGCGGCCGGCGAGATCGACCGGGGCTATCGCAATGACGACAGCGAGGCCGTTAGCAACGGCATGGCCCGGCTCAAGACCTATTTCACGATCATCGGGGTGCTCGCCCTGATCGGTGTGGTGTTGATGGTCTTGGGCTTGCTGGCGGCCGTCAGCATGGGCATCGGCGGCCTGATGTTGGTCTAGCCCGCGGATTCCCCAGGCCTCCCACGTGCGATCCGCGGCGTTCGTGCGTGCCCGGGGAGCGCCCGGGGAATCCCGCTCGTCGCGCCCGGCGCTTGCGCGCCTCCCGAGGGGCAGGGATGCAACACCGTCATGGGATGCGCGGTCGGGTGCCGAGTGACTTGGACGGCGTCCTAGCGCTTGTAGGGCGTTTTCTTCTTGCCACCCTTGGCCGGGGCTTTGCTCGTGCCCCGTCCCGAGCCCGCCTTCCCGGTCGCGCTTGCGCCCACGCCACTGTGCTCGGGGGCGTAGGGGTTGGTGCCCGCGCGGAACTCCATTCGGATGGGCGTGCCCTCGAGGCGGAAGGCGCGGCGAAAGGTGTTCTCCAGGTAGCGCTTGTAGGCCCCGGGTAAACGATTCACGCGCGTGCCGTGGACCACAATCGTGGGCGGATTGGTACCGCCCTGGTGGGCATAGCGCAGCTTCACTCGGCGGCCACCCACCAGCGGCGGTTGATGTGCTGCCACCGCATCCTCCAACACTTGGGTGAGCGCGGGCGTGGACAAGTCCACCCGCGCCGACGCGTGGGCAGCGCGGACATCGTCGAGGAGCTCGCCCACCCCGGTGCCGTGCAGTGCCGAGATGTAGCGGGTACGGGCGAAGCCGACGAAACCGAAGCGCCGATCGTGCTCGCTGCGCACGCGCTGCTTGGTGTGGCGGTCGAGCCCGTCCCACTTGTTGATCGCCAGCACCAGGGCCCGCCCCGCATCGAGCACGTGACCGACCACGTGCTGATCCTGCTCCACCAGCCCCTGTTGTGCATCCAGCACGAGGATGACGACGTGGGCCTGATCGATCGCCTCGAGCGTCTTGACCGCGCTGAACTTCTCCACGGTCTCGCGGGTCTTGCTCTTGCGCCGCAGCCCCGCAGTGTCGATGAGGGTGTAGGCGTGGCCGTCGCGTTCGAACGGGATGGCGACCGCGTCGCGGGTGGTGCCCGGTGCATCGTAGGCCAGCACGCGTTCCTCGCCCACCAGGCGGTTGATCAGGGTCGATTTGCCCACGTTGCGCCGGCCCACCACGGCGATCCGGATCCGGTCGTCGGCCGCGCCGCCGTCGGCGGCACCGCCCTCGCCCGCCTCCGCGGGCAACAGCGCCGCCAGGGCCGTGCCGAGCTGGCGCCAGCCCGCGCGACGATACGCCGAGATGGCCAGCGGCGCCTCGGCGGTGAGACCGTGGAACTCCGCGAGCGCGGTCTCGCGTTCGACGTCATCGGCCTTGTTGACCACGATGCGGAAGGGTTTGCCGGCGCGGCGCAGGCGCTCGATAACGGCCTCGTCGTCCGGGGTCAGTCCCGCACGCGCATCGGCGAGCGCGAGCACGCCGTCGGCCTCCGCGATCGCCGCATCCGTGTGCTCGAGCATGCGCTCGTCGAGTGGCGCGTCGGCGGCGGTCATCCCGCCCGTATCGACGACGATGAACGCGGCACCGCCCAAGCGGGCGAAGCCATACTGGCGATCGCGCGTCAGCCCGGGTACCTCGGCGACCAAGGCTTGCCGGCTGCGCGTGAGGGCATTGAACAGCGTCGACTTGCCGACGTTGGGACGACCGACGAGGGCGAGTACAGGGGGCATGGCGGGGTGTCTGACCGAGCGGGCTAGTCGAGCGACCGAACCGACAGCACCGAGAGCTGGCCGCCGCGCGCCTGGATCGCGATCCGGCCCTCATCGACGGCGACCGCATCGGCCAGTATACCGAAGCTATCGCCCGGGCGATGGCGCGCTACGATGCGCCCATCGGCCCGCGTGATCACGTGGACGTAGCCGTTGTAGTCGCCGACGATGAGGTAATCCGTGCCCGGGATGGGCACGGCGGCGGTCAATTGGCGGTGCGCAAGCTTGTCCTGGCGCCACAAGGTCTGACCGTTCGACGGCGAGACCGCGCGCACGTGGCTGTTCGCCTCAGTGACGTAGAGGCGCTCACCGTCGATGCGCAGCCCCGTGTACGACGACATCTCCTCGCGCCAGGCCACCTCGCCCTCTTGGGGCCGAATACGGGCCAGATTGCCCTGGTAGGTCACCGCAAAGACCGCGCGCCGGCCGGCCGCGATCGAGCCATCGATATCGACCAAGCGCGCGATGGGGGAATCCCCGGTCGGCTCCTGGATCTGGCTCTGCCAGATGGGCTGGCCCACCTCGCCCTGCAGTGCGACCAGGCGCCCGTTGTCGAGCCCGACCAGGACACCGCCGGGCACGGGCACGGGCCGGCTCTTGCCACGCAGCGACAGCGACGGAACGTCGCTGTTGTAGGTCCACCGCCGTGTGCCGTCGTCGCGCTCCAAGGCGATGATGCGGCCGTCGGCGGTGCGCACCACCACATAGCCCTCGGCCGGGGCGGGCGGTGCCAACAGCTCGCCCGAGACGTCGCGGCGCCAGTGCTCGCTGCCGTCGTCGATGTCCATGGCGATGACGTCGCCGTCGCGGGCGCCGACGTAGGCGTAGTCCTCGTCGCCAGCCACGCCCGCGGAGATCCAGTCGTCGAGCTGCCGCTGCCACACCCGCCTGCCGTTGCTCGGGTTGCGCGCGGTGACCTGGCCACCGACGTTGGCACTGACCAATACACCCTCGCCGCGCCACGGCTGCAGCCGGATCCAGCGCTCGTTGAAAATCGAGCCGGTGCGTGCCTGCCACACGGTGGCGATACGAGCGCCCGCCTCGAACTCCGGCAGCTCGGACGGCGGCGCGGCCGTGTCCTTGGTGCCACTACACCCGGCGAGCGCCGCAATCACGGCGATCAGGGCGAGGTTGCGGATCAAGACTGGGATGCGCTTGCCTCCTTTTCGGACTCGCCGGCCGATTTCACTCGGTTGAGCTTGCGCTGGAGTAGCTCCGGATCGGCAGGTCGACCCTCGGCGTCCAGCGCCTCGCGGTAGGCGCTCGCCGCTTGCTCGCGCTTGCCCTGCTGGCGCAAGGCGTCGCCACGGATCTCCGCGTACAGCACCTCGTACGCCGCGGGGGTCTCCACCTGGATGACCTCGAGCGCTTGCTGGTGTTCGCCCTGCACCAACAACGCACGCGCCAGACGCGCCCGCGCCAGATTCTGCAGCTGGACATCGCTGCCGTTGTCGAGCGCCCAACGCAGCCACTCGGCCGCTCGCTCGGGCTCATCGGCCCGGGCGGCCGCGCGCCCGGCAGCGAGGGCGGCGAGCGCGGCGTAGGCCGTGCCGCTGTAGTCGTCGCGCAGGCGCTGGGCCCGCTCATAGACCGCCTCGGCGTTGTCCTGGCCGACATCGTCGAGCAGTTGCTGATAGATCTGCGAGGCCTCGAGGCCTTGCTCGTTGTGGTACCACACCCAGACGCGCCAGCCCCCAAGCGCGGCCAGACCAAGGGCGACCCCCAGCAATACGGCGCGGCCGTTGTCGCGCCACCAGCGCTTGATGGCCTCGATCTGCTCTTCCTCGCTCGCGTAGTCGACCACGATGACTCCCCCGCTTCCTGGTCCTTACGAATGCCCCCATCGGGCCGCTAGCCGATCGGCGACCTCGTCGACGGCGACCCAGTGTTGGCTGCCCCCGCCGCGCAACGGCTTGATGCCCACGGTGGCGTTGGCCCGTTCCTCGTCCCCACGTACCAATGCAAGCTCCGCGCCAGCACGATCGGCCCGGCGGAATTGGCTCTTGAGGCTGCCTCCCCCGCACAAGGTCTGCAGCCGCAGCCACGGCAGCGCGTCGCGCAGCCGCTCGGCCAACAGCAGCCCATCGCCGGCGGCGCCATCGCCCGCCAATACCAGACAGGCATGCGGCCCGCTGGGCTCGGGCAGCCGACCCTCGGCGTCGAGCAGGGCGAGCAAGCGCTCCACCCCGAGGGCAAAACCGGCGGCCGGCGTAGCACGGCCCCCGAGCTGCTCGACCAGGCCGTCGTAGCGCCCCCCCGCGCATACCGTACCCTGCGCACCCAGGCGTTCGGTCGTCCACTCGAACACCACGCCCGTATAGTAATCCAGTCCCCGCACCAGCCGGGGATTCACGGTAAAACGGACGCCGGCCGCCTCCAGGCGCTGTTGCAGCCACTCGAACGAGGCCCGGCTGGCGTCGTCGAGCGAGTCCGTCAGCGCGGGTGCCGCAGCGATCACGGGCTGCAGCGCCTCGCTCTTGCTGTCGAGCAGCCGCAGGGGATTGTCCTGCAGCCGATGTGCCTCTTGCTCGCTGAGCTTGTCCGTATGCGCGCGGAAGTGCTCGACCAGTGCCTCGCGATACGCCCGGCGCGCGTCGACACTACCGAGCGAGTTGATCTCCAGATGGACCGCATCGGTGAGACCGAGGCGGCGCCAGAGGCGTTCGCCCAGCAGCAGCAGCTCCAGGTCGATATCGGGCCCGGCCATGCCGAAGGTCTCGACACCGAGCTGGTGGAACTGGCGGTAGCGCCCTTTTTGCGGGCGCTCATGGCGGAACATCGGGCCCGCGTACCACAGCCGCTGCGTGCGATTGTGCAAGATGCCGTGCTCGATCCCGGCGCGCACGACGCTGGCGGTCTCCTCGGGCCGCAGCGACAGGCTGTCGCCGTTGCGGTCCTCGAAGGTATACATCTCCTTCTCGACGATATCGGTGACCTCACCGATGGAGCGCTTGAACAGCTCGGTGCGCTCGAGCAATGGCGTGCGGATCTCCTGATAGCCATAGGCGTTCATCAACGCCCGCATCTCGCCCTCGAGCCACTGCCAGGTGGCCGACTCGGGCGGCAATACATCGTGCATACCGCGGACTGTGCGGATGGGTTGCGCCATGGGTCCGGGGAAATCCGTCTACGGGGTGCGACCGGGCGGCACCGGTAGGCAACGGGGCCGCGTACGAGATCGCGGAATATACACGTTCAGCGGGGACCGACCCAAGCCGGCCCGGGCCTCAACGCCGGCGGGCACCATCCGCATCGACCAGGAATCGGGCCGTCTGGTCGCTGCGGGTGAACGCCGACTTGGTCACCGCCTCGCCGCCGTAGCGGATGCGCACGTCGGGGCTGTTGCCCAAAAAGACATCGAACGGGGCCCAGCCGCGCAGGCGCAGCGGCGCCTCGCCGGTATAGAGGGTGTAGACCAGCTGCCGGCCGCGGTCGTCGTAGACCTCGATCCACGAGCGCCCCGCCACCTCGAGCTCGAGCGTGTCCGGCCCATCGGCGGCCGCGGGTGCGGTGGCCCGCTCGGCCGAGCTCGTGGCACTGGGCGGATCGTAGGCTTGCTGACCGTCTTCGGCGGTCTCCCCGGCGGCCATGCTGGTCTCGTCGCTGGCGGCCTCGTCCAGCGATGCCGTGGCATCGCCGGCGGACGCGTCGGTCGCCGGCTCGGCCGAGGCGGCGGGCGACTGGGTCTCAGCGGGTGCATCCGCCTCGCCCGGCTCAGCGCCCGATCGACTCGGCGCCTGCGCCGGTGCCCCGTCGGCGCTCGACCCGGTCGCTTCGGGCGCGGGCTCGGCCGTTTGATCGGTCACCGCGGCGGAGTCGCTCTCGGGCGCATCGTCGGCGTCGCCGGTAGTCCCGGTGGACCGGCCCAGCACGGCCGCGGCAGCCGCTGTGGCCTCCCCATCGACGCTGTCTCGCTCGGCAGCACTCGCCGACTCATCGCCGTCGCTCGCCCCGCTCGCATCCGCGGCACCAGCGTCACCCGATCCCGCGGTGGTCGCCTGCGTAGAGGCCGTGTCACCACCGCTATCGTCGGCGGGGGCTGCATCCCCGCTCGACAGCACGGTGCCGGGCTCGCCGCCGCCTTGCTGGGATTGCCACAACCAGCCGCCGAACGCCGCGGCCACGACGCCGATCAGCACCACCAGGCTGGCGATGGTCGCGCGCGCGCTCGCGACGCGCGACGATTTCTCCAACGGGCGGATCTCGGGGTCCTCGGCCGCCGGCCCGAGGGCATCGTATGCGCCCACGATGTCATCGCCGTCGAGGCCCACCTCACGGGCGTAGGCGCGCAGATAGCCGCGCACGAACGCGGGCGGCGGGAGCTGGTGATAATCGTCGCGCTCGAGCGCATCCAGCTGGCGCTCGGGCAGGTGCAGGCGCGCCGCCATCTCCGCCAGATCGATCCCGCGGCGCGCGCGCGCCTGGGCGAGCTCATGACCGGGTTGGCGCGCCGTAACACCAACCCCGGGCTCGGAGCGCTCGACGTCGTCGTCGCCGCGACCGCCTTGCGCGGAGGCCATCAGCGTGTCTCCAAGAAACGGCTCGCCTGGCGCGAGTCGGGGTACTCACGCACGAGCTGCTTGCCCAGGGTTTCCGCGGATTGGCCGTCGCCCAGACGGCGCTCGATCCGGATCGCGAGCCAAAGGCTCTCCGGGGCCTCGGTCGCCACGTCATGGTAGCGCTCGACGTACTTGCGGGCTTGGCGCAGCCGGCCCTGATCGTATTCCAGGCGCGCCAGATCCAGAAGTGCCGACGCCGTGCGCGCATCCGCCTGCAATGCCCGGCGTAGGTATTTGCGCGCGTCGTCCGTGCGCCCGGCATCCTGGGCACACCGGCCCGCGTTGGCATAGGCGTAGGCGGGGGTGTCGTAGAGCGGGTTATCGGCGGCGCGGAGGAAGTGCTCGATGCCCTCGTCGTAGTCGCCCTCTTCGCACAGGAAGGTGCCGTAGTTGTTCAGCAGCTTGGGGTCGTCGGGGCGGGCGTCGAGCGCGGTCTCGAAATGGTCGCGGGCCTCTTCCGAGTTGTCGAGGCGCATGCTCAACAGCGCGTAGGCGGCGTGCGCGTCCGGGTTGTCCGGGTCCTGCGCGATGGCCTTGTCGAGCTTGTCCTTGGCGATCTGGAGATTGCCATTGCGCATGTATTTGAGGCCGAGCTCGGCATTGATCTGCGAGGCCTTGGCCATCTCGCTGTCGAACTGCGGCTCGGACTCTTCGGTGGAGGCGCAGCCGCCGAGCAGCAGTGTCGCCAACACGAGGCCGCCGAGCTTGGCCCGTAGCGCGGCCATCATCCGGCGCGCTCTCCGAAGCGCGGGGACTCGAAGCGCCGTGCGCGCTTGCTGCGGTCGTCGACCTCACCGGCGAGCTGGCCGCAAGCGGCATCGATATCGTCGCCCCGGGTGCGCCGGGCGATGGCGAAGACGCCGTTGTCGCGCAGGATACCGACGAAGCGCTGGATCGCCGCCTCCGAGGAGCGCTGGTAGCCCGAGCCCTCGAACGGATTGAACGGGATGAGATTGACCTTGGCGGGGATGCCGCCCAGGAGCTCGACCAGCTCGCGCGCGTGCTCGGGGCGATCGTTGACGCCGTCGAGCATGACGTACTCGAACATGATGTGCTTCTTGCGATGGCCGTCGGCGAGCCAGCGTCGGCACGCCGCCATCAAGCTGTCGAGCGGGTGGCTTCGATTCAGCGGAACGAGCTCATCGCGCAGGGCATCGTTGGGCGCGTGCAGCGATACGGCCAGGCTCACGTCGACCGCGTCGCGCAGCTGGTCCATCTTGGGCACCACGCCCGAGGTGCTCACCGTGACATGGCGCTTGCTCAAGCCGAAGCCGAAATCGTCGATCATGAGCTTGAGCGCCGGCACGACCGCTTTCATGTTCAAAAGCGGCTCGCCCATGCCCATGAGCACGACATTGGTCACACCGCGCTCGCCTTGCGGGTGGTCGGCCAGCAGGCTCTGATGCGCCAGCCAGACCTGTCCGATGATCTCGGCGGTGGTGAGGTTGCGATTGAAGCCGGCGCGGGCGGTCGCACAGAACGAGCAGTCGAGCGCGCAGCCCACCTGCGTGGACACGCACAGCGTGTTGCGGTCGTCGTCGGGGATGAACACGCACTCGATGGCATTACCGCCGTCGAGGCGGAACAGCCACTTGCGCGTGCCGTCGACCGAGTCCTTACAGGTGATGATCTGCGGCGGGCGTACCTCCGCCTCGGCGGCCAAGCGCTGACGCAACGGCTTGGCCAGGTCGGTCATCGCGGCGAAGTCCGTCTCGCCCTGATGATAGATCCACTTGAGGACCTGGTCGGCACGAAACGGTTTTTCCCCCAGCTCGGCGAAATACGCCCGCATACCCGCCCGATCGAGATCGAGCAGATTGGTGGGCGCGGCGCCGGGGCGCGGGAAAAAAGTTACCGGGTGCGCGGACATAGCTCGTCGTCACCGAAGAAAAAGCCGATCTCGCGCGTAGCGGTCTCGGGGGCATCGGAGCCGTGCACCGCGTTCTCGTCGATGGTTTGGGCGAAATCGGCCCGGATCGTGCCGGGCTCGGCCTCCTGCGGGTTGGTCGCCCCCATGATCTCGCGCGCGCGCTCGATCGCGTTGTCGCCCTCGAGCACCTGGACCATGATGGGCCCGGTGGTCATGAACTCGACGAGCGCATCGAAAAACGGACGCTCGCGGTGCACCGCGTAGAACGCCTCGGCCTGCTCACGGCTCATGTGGAGCATCTTGGCCGCCACCACCCGCAGCCCCGCGTCCTCGAAACGCTTGTAGATCTCGCCGATGAGATTCTTGGCGACGGCGTCGGGCTTGACGATTGTGAGCGTGCGTTCGGCGGGCATAGTGGGTCACTCCGGGCGTTTTGGGCGGACGTTTGAACAAGCAGTGAATTGTACTCCGCCCCCGTCACGGGCGCAAAACGCCCGCCCGCCGCGGGTGCACGGGATCGCCGCGCTGAGCGCGTCAGACGGTGAAGGACTCGCCGCAGCCGCACTCGTCCTTGACGTTCGGGTTGTGGAACACGAACG
>CAYTWS010000035.1:0-9695 GCA_964442145.1 uncultured Ectothiorhodospiraceae bacterium
CAGTGCTGCCTCTCGAGCTCGACGGGGTGGGTTTTCGCCAGCGCGGCCAAACCCTGCTTCATCCCACCTATCTACGCCTCGAGCCCGACGGCAAGACCCTGATCATGGGGCCGAATGGCGCAGGCAAAAGCCTGCTCATGCGCATCGCACACGGGCTGATCGAGCCAACACAAGGGACGGTACGCTGGGCCGGCGGTGGCGCTAGCGCGCGAACGCTGCGGCGCCGGCAAGCGATGGTGTTCCAGCGCCCGGTGATGCTGCGCCGCTCCGCCCACGCGAATGTGCGCTATGCACTGGGCGTCGCGGGTACCCCCCGAGGTGCGCGGCGTCAACGCGCCGACGATGCCATCGATCGCTTCGGTCTACGCGCGATCGCCCACCGCCCGGCACGAGCGCTATCCGCCGGCGAGCAGCAGCGCTTGGCACTGGCGCGGGCTTGGGCGCTGCGCCCCGAAGTGTTGTTCCTGGACGAGCCCACCGCGGCGCTGGACCCGGCGGCGATCAACAGCGTCGAGGAAGCGGTGCGCGATTTCCATCGCGCCGGGACCCGCATCGTCATGACGACGCACGACTTCGGCCAAGCACGACGGCTCGGCGACGAAATCGTGCTGCTCGTCGACGGCCGCGTGGTCGAGCGTACGCCGGCATCCGATTTCTTCGGCGACCCCCAAAGCCGCGAGGGCGCCGCCTTCCTCCGCGGCGAGCTGATTTGGTGAGCCGCCCATATCGACGGCACGATTAGCGCCGCCGAGCAGCGGGCGGATCATCCGGGATGGGCTCATTACGCCGCCCTGCCCCCTCTTGTGCCATCCCACGCAGGGCCCCTTGGCGATCGACGAGCCCGCGTGCCTCGAGGAAGGCACGCGCGTCATCCGCGTCCCGGGTGAACCACGCGGCAGCGGAGCCGAGTCGAAAGGTGTAGCCCCACGCATCCATGTCCGCCTGGATCCGTCCGGCCGTGATACCGGGCAGACACGACCCCAGCAGGATCTGCAGATAGCACACGGCGCATTCCTCGAGCTCGGAGCCCCCAGCATCCGTATGGAGGCGGGCGCGCCGGCGCGCGTCCATGCAGATGAAGTGCCCCGCCTCGTGAAGCGCCGAGTGCAGCGGCGTATCCGCACGCACGTACAGGACCGAGCCGATCAGGCCTGCCTCGGGCTCGCCCCAGTAGGTGCCGGGGATGGCGGTGCCCGGCCCGCACCAGGAGACGGCCAAGCCGTAAGCGCCGAGGAGGCGCTCCAGCGCCTCCCGATCGACCTGGGCGCAGGTAACGACCGCGGTGCTCATGCGCGCTCCACGGGGAAAGCCAGCACCTCGTCGATGTGACTGGCGCCGGCGGCGACCATCGCCAGCCGATCGAAACCCAGCGCCACACCGGCGCAGTCGGGTAGGCCGTGCTCCAGCGCGGCCAGCAGGTGCTCGTCCATGGGAGGGACCGGATCGCCCTGGCGGCGCCGATACGCCTGATCGGCCTCGAAGCGGGCACGCTGCTCGGCGGCGTCGGTGAGCTCGTGGAAGCCATTGGCGAGCTCCACGCCGCCCCAGTACGCCTCGAAGCGCCGGGCCACCCGCGGGTCGCTGGGCTCCAGGCGTGCCAGTGCGGCCTGGGCCTCGGGCCAGTCATAGACGAACGTGAGGCGATCGCTCGGCAGATAAGGCACGATCGCCCCGGCCAAGAGCCGATCCAGCATCCCCTGTCGGTCGTCACTGGCGACACCCGCGAGAGGCTCGAGCCCCGTCTGTGCCAGCGTGTCCTGGATCGTCTCCGAATCGGCCTCGAGCGGATCGATGCCCGCGTAGGTATGAAAGAGGCCGGTGTAGCTCCAGCGATCCGCCGCCGGTGCACCGATCTCCGGGCCCAGCGCGGCGGCCACCAACGCCTCGACATCGTCCATGAGCTCATGGTGGTCCGCGCCGATGCGATACCACTCCAACAGCTCGAACTCGGGATTGTGGTAGCGCCCCCGCTCGCGGTCGCGGAAAACCCGCACGAGCTGCCAGCAATCGCCCACACCCGCCGCCAGCAACCGCTTCATGGGGAACTCGGGCGAGCTCTGCAGATACAGCGGGGTGCCCGGCCGCGCGCGCGAAATGGTCTGCAGGGGATGGATGTGTGCCTCGGTGGGCGCGCCCGCCGACAGCACCGGTGTCTCGACCTCGAGGGTGTCGGTTGCCTCGAGGAACGTCCGGATGCGGGCACGCAACCGAGCCCGCAGGCGCAGTACTTCCAGGCGAGCGGCCGGTGCCCAGACCGCACTCATCAGCCGTCCTTGACCCGCCCGATGTACTTGCCTTCGCGCGTATCCACGCGCACGACCTCACCCTCCTCGATGAATAGCGGCACCTTGATCTCGGCGCCGGTCTCGAGCGTCGCTGGTTTCGTCCCGCCTTGGGCGGTGTCACCGCGCACGCCCGGATCCGTCTGGGTGATGCGCAAATCCACGAGCTTGGGTGGTACCACCGTCAATGGATCACCGTTGTAGAGCGTGATCTCGACCGTATCCTGCTCGCGCAGCCACTTCGCCGCGTCGCCCACGGCATCCGCGTCGGCCGCGATCTGCTCGAAGGTGTTGGGGTCCATGAAGTACCAGTACTCGCCGTCGGCGTAGAGATACTGCATCTCCGTCTCGAGCACGTCGGCGCCCTCGACCGTCTCGCCCGACTTGAACGTACGCTCGATGACACGCCCCGTCTTGAGGTTGCGCACCTTGGTGCGGTTGAACCCCTGCCCCTTACCGGGCTTGACGAATTCATTGGAGACGATCGTGTAGGGATCGCCATCGAGCATGATCTTGAGTCCGGCCTTGAACTCGCTGGTGCTGTGCTGCGCCATTTGACCCTCGTCTGCGTACTCGGAAAAATTAGCCAGCTATGGTACCCGCCAGCCCAACCGCACAAAACGCGCCCGCCTGGCAGCGCGAGCTCTCCGCCGCCATTCGCGATCCCCGCGAGCTCTTGGAGCGGCTGGGTCTGTCCACCGACGACCTCGCCGGCGCCCGCGCCGCCGCCGGCGACTTTGCGCTCCGGGTCCCCCACGGCTACGTCGAGCGCATGCGCGCGCGCGACCCGGGCGATCCATTGCTGGCGCAAGTGCTGCCGACCGGGCGCGAGCGCGAGACCGTCGATGGCTACGGTCCCGATCCCGTCGGCGACACCGCCGCCATGCTCGAGCCGGGCGTTCTCCACAAATACACCGGGCGTGTGCTGCTGGTCACGACGGGCGCATGCGGCATCCACTGCCGCTACTGCTTCCGCCGCGAGTTCCCCTACGCCGAGGCCAACCCGCGTCGTGACCAGTGGGACACCGCCCTACGTACGATCGCCGCCGATCCCAGTATCGAGGAGGTCATCCTCAGCGGCGGCGATCCCCTGTCGCTGCCCGACCGCACGCTGCGCGAGCTCGCCCAGCGCATCGCCTCGATCCCGCATGTGACCACATTGCGCGTCCATACGCGGCTACCCGTGATCGTGCCCGCCCGGGTCGACGAGGCCTTGACCGGCTGGCTCGCCGCCACACCGCTGCACACGGTCGTCGTGCTCCACGCCAATCACGCCAACGAGCTCGACGACCGCGTGGTCGCCGCCGCCGAGCGCCTGCGCGCGACCGGCAGCGTGCTGCTCAACCAGGCTGTACTGCTCGCCGGTGTCAACGACCGCTGCTCGGACCAAGCGGCACTCGGGCGAGGCTTGTTCCGGTGTGGCGTGCTACCGTACTACCTGCACCTGCTCGATCCCGTTCGGGGTGCGGCCCATTTCGACGTGTCCGTCGAGCGGGCGCGGCAGCTGCTGGCCGATCTGGCGGCCAGCATGCCCGGTTATCTGGTGCCGCGCCTCGTGCGCGAGGAGCCGGGGCGCCCGGGCAAGACCCCCGTGGCGTTCACGTGGGACGACCTCAGCCAGTCGTCCCGGAACAACGATCACCTTGGATGCACCGGCACGCGAGGAGCGGGGACGTGAATACCCAATCGACGATTCGCCTACTGGTCGTCAGCGACGGCCCCGAGCACGCCGAGCGCGTCGCCTCCCTGATGCGCGGGGCGGGCTACGCGGTCAAGCCGACCCAGGTCGACGACGCCGAGGATCTCCCGCAAGCGGTGGGCAAGACGATGTTCGACTTGGCGCTCCACGTCCTGGATCAGGACGAGGTCCGGGTCAGCGACACCGTCGACGCCCTGCAACAGGCGCATGCGTTCGTACCCGTCGTGATCTACGGCGAAGGCGATCCACCCGCCGGGCAGGCGCTACGCTTGGGCGCCGCGGATCGGGTCCAGGGGGACGACGAGGAGCATCTGCGCCGCGCGCTTTTGCGCGAGTTCGAGCGCGTGCAAACGCACCGTCGCGCCACCTATCTCGCCGATGCCTACCAGGAGAGTGAGAAACGCGCGCGCGCGCTGATGGAATCCTCGCGCGACGCCATCGCCTATATCCACGACGGCATGCACGTGCTCGCCAATGACGCCTATCTATCGCGCTTCGGCTACGAGACCTTCGAGCAGATCGAAGGTATGCCCATGGTCGACATGGTCACCAGCGATGACCAGAACAAGCTCAAGAGCTTCCTGCGTGAGTATTCCGCTAGCGAGGAGGCGGTGGGCACGCTCGACCTACGCCTCGAGCAGGCCGATGGTCAAACCTTCCAGGCCGAAGTGGAGTTCTCGCGGGCGTCGATCGAGGGCGAGGCGTGTAGCCAAATCATCATTCGCGATCAAGCCGATACCGAGGAGCTCGAGAAACAGCTCAATCTGCTGAGCCAACGCGACAGCGTGACCGGACTGTACAATCGGCAGCACTTCACGCGAACGCTGCAAGAGCAGCTCAAGGCGGCGGAGCAAAAGAGCGAATACGCCGCGGTGCTCCAGCTCGAGCTCGATGAGTTCGACAAAGTCAAAGAGAACGTCGGTGTCATCGGCGCCGACCAAGTCATCGCCGACATCGGCTCGGTGCTCCAGAGCACCGTAGCCGGCGACGATGTAGTCGCTCGGCTCGACGGTGCGACCTACGCGATCATCACGCCGACCAGCGACAAGGACGAGCTCGATGCCCTGGCGCAGCGCCTGCGCAGCGCCATCAAGGACCACATCTGCGACGTCGACGGCAGCTCGGTGAGCTGCACCGCCACCGTCGGCATCGCCCAGATCGATGGGAGCACAACCGATCCCAACGACATCCTCGCACGCGCCGAGCGTGCGTTGGCGGAAGCGCGCAAGCAGGGCGGGGATGCCCATCGGGTCTACCAGCCGAGGAAGGGCGAGCTATCGCAGAAGCAAATCGACCAGCAGTGGATCGAGCGGATCAAGGAGATCCTCAAAAACGACGAGATCACGCTGTACTACCAGCCCATCGTCAGTCTCGCCGACGACTCGACCCCACGCTACGAGGTCCAGGCGCGTGTCCCCGACGAAAACGGCGAGCCCTGCGAGGATCCCGAGCTCATGGCGGCGGCCGAGCGCACCGGCATGTCCAAGGGCCTCGATCGGTGGATCGTGCTCAATGCGCTCAAGGCGCTGGTCGAGCAACAAAAGCAAGATCGCAACACGATGTTCTTCGTGCCTATCTCGGCCAACGCCTTCGAGGATCCGCAGCTGTTCCAGTGGATCAAGGAGCGTGTGGGGAGCCTCAACCTGGCCAAGAATCGCCTGGTTTTCCAGGTGGAGGCCAATGCCACCGCCACCCGCATCAAGCATGCTGCCGCTTTCGCCACCGCGGCTCATAGTATCGGTTGCCGCGTAGCGCTCGCGCAATTCGGCCACGGCACCGATCCATTCCAGGTCACACGCCACGTCGATGCCGACTATCTGCGCGTCAGCCAGGACTTCATACACAACATCAACAGCAATCAGCAAAACAAGGAGGCCGTAGAGAACATCGTCTCCCAAGCCCACGAGCTCAATAAGGTCGCGATCTGCCCGGGCGTCGCCGATGCCGGCACGCTCACTGTGCTCTGGGGCTTGGGCACAGACCTCATCGAGGGGGAATTCCTTCAGGAGGCCAGCACGGAGTGCAATTACGACTTCTCGGCGATGGCGATCTAGGCGGTCGTACGGGCGCCCGCCGACCGCACGCCTCGCGCCATGGCGGGCGATAGTTAGAGCGTACGCCGGGGACCGAGCCCGCCCCGAGCCCACTGAGCCACCCCGAACAACGAACGAACCGCGAACCGATGCGGTTATCGAGACATAACACCAAGGGCAATCGCGTGGGGGAACGAGTGCGCCAGCCGAGCACCGAAACCGGCCAACAGGGCGCGATCGCCGCCGAACTCGGGGATCGAGCGGATACACTCGACCATGCGCGCCTGGCGCACCTGGTCGAGCAAAGCCGCACCGCTGCGGCACTGCACCTGCTCGCGGCAGTCCCCGTGGTCCTTACCTTCCAGGGAGCGGTTGGGCCGCTGCTGCTGGCTGCCTGGGTCGCGGCACTCGGGGTCGTCCTCACCGCACGCGTGGCCGGCGCACGCCATGTCCCCCAAGGTGGCCGCTGCCCACGCCGCACGGTGGTCACACTCGGCCTGCTGGCGATCGCGACCGCCGCGGTATGGGGCGTCACCCCCTGGCTATTCCTCGGGGGTGAGCTGGGGCCCGCCCCATTCGCGATCTTGCTCCTGCTGGTCGGTTTCGCGGCGGCGGCGATTCCCTCCATGGCTTGCGTATGGCCCGCGTATGCCGGGTTTCTTGCGGCACTTTTGGGGCCCGCTTGTGCTTGGCTACTCGCTCTACCCGCCCCGACCGCTTCGCTGCTGGGCGCGATGATGCTGTTGTACGCCCTCGCCCTTTTGCTTGCAGCGCACCGTTACGCCCGTGACTTCCAACGCTCGCACGAGCTCACCGCCGAGCTCGCCCGTGCCAACGTGCAGGTGGGGCGCGTGAACGAGCAGCTGCGGGCCCAGGTCGACGAGAGCCACCGCGCCCAAGGCGCCCTGGCCCGAAGTGAGCGCCGGTTTCAGGCCGCCCTGGATCACGCGCCGATCGGCATGGCCCTGGTCGCGCGTGACAGCAGTATCTTCCACGCCAATATCATGCTCGCGCAGCTGCTCGGCCACCGCGGCGAGTCGATCGATGGGCAGCGTTTGTCCGATTATGTGCTAGCCGAGGACGCCCCCGAGTTCGCCCGCACCATCGAGCGCCTCGAGGTTGGCGCAGCCGAGTCGGCGCAATTGGAGATGCGTTTCCGCACCGCCACCGCCGCCACGCTATGGGCCTCCGTGGCCATTGGGGCGCTCGAGGACAGCGACGACACGCCCTATTTCATCGTCGAGATTCAAGACGTTACCGAGTCGATCGAGCTATCGGCACGGCTGCAATACGAGGCCGAGCATGACCACCTCACCGGCCTTATCAACCGGCGCGCCTTGATCCGGCGGCTGGAGCCCCTATTGGCCGCCAGGGACACACGCGCGACCCGACACGCCCTCGGCTACCTCGAGCTCGAGCGTTTCAAGGTGATCAACGACGTGCAAGGCCATGACGCCGGCGACGAGGTGTTGCGACAGGTCGCCGGAGTATTGCAGGAACACCTCGGCGAGCGCGATACCCTCGCGCGACTGCGCGGCGACGAATTCGCGGTGTTGTTCGAGGATTGCGATACGACGACCGCCTATACGCGCCTGCAGGCCATGGTGCGCGCGATCGCCCAATGCCGCTTCTTTTGGCGCGACCGCGTGTTCCACCTCGATCTCAGCGCGGGCCTGGTCTCGCTGGACGCCGACCACGGCGGCGTCGACGAGGCCCTACGGGCCGCCGATACGGCCTGCGCTGTCGCCAAGGAAGGGGGTGGCGGGCGCGTCCACACCTATCGACGCGACGATGCCGAGCTCCAGCGCATCCAGGGACGCCGCGCCTGGGTGGAGCACATCACCGAGGCGCTCGAGAGTGATGGGTTTACGCTCTACGCCCAGCCCATCGCGGCCACGCGAGCACCAGCGCAAGCGTCGGGGCTCCATTTCGAGATCCTGGTGCGCATGCGCGACCGGGCGACCGGCCAGGCGTTCACACCGGGCGCGTTCATGGAGCCCGCGGAGCGTTACGGCCTCGCCACGCGGCTCGATCGCTGGGTGGTCGAGGCCGTCTTCGACTGGTTCCGCCGCCACCCCGAGGCAGTCGACCGCGTCGCATCATGCGCGATCAATCTCTCGGGGATGTCGCTCGACGACGCCGAGTTCACGCAGGCGCTGATCCAAGAGATACGCAATGCGCCGCTGGCACCGCAGCAGCTGCGCTTCGAGATCACCGAGACAGCGGCCATTGGTCACTTGGCCCAGGCGCGCCGGTTCATGGAGCGCGTCGAGTCGCTCGGATGCCGCTTCGCCCTGGACGATTTCGGCAGCGGTCTGTCGTCGTTCGGTTACCT
Source organism: uncultured Ectothiorhodospiraceae bacterium (assembly GCA_964442145.1). GTDB lineage: Bacteria > Pseudomonadota > Gammaproteobacteria > XJ16 > Halofilaceae > Halofilum. The sequence goes on from CAYTWS010000035.1 coordinate 8,350, forward strand.
GCGCACCCTGCCCGTCGATGCCCTCAAGATCGACGGACAATTCATTCGCGACATCGTCGACGATCGAGTCGACCGCGCATTGGTGCGCTCGATTCACAACGTGGGTCGGGTCATGAGCCTCGAGACGATCGCCGAGTTCGTCGAGGACGCGGCGACGCGTGCGGTCCTCGATGAGATCGGTGTCGATTACGTCCAGGGCCACCACATCGGTGCAGCATGCCCACTGGAGCGGCTCATCGAAGAACGCACCACGCCCAGGGTGGGCTCGGTATCCTGAGCGCTTACAACCGCTGGCGGCGCCCAGCCGAATCGGGGGACGTAATCTATCGGCCGAGCCGGGCCGAGGACCGCTCGATGGTTACGACACCCCCGCCAAAAGGCCCCGATCGCCGGCTCGACCTCCACGTCTACAGGCGGGTCGACTTTTTGATGCGCTATCTCGGGTGGCACATGGGCGAGCGCCTAGGCGCCACCGTCACGCGGCTGCGCCGTAACCTCGACTACACCATCCCCCCCGGGATACCGGATCCCGACAGGCGCTATTGGGCGGACCCGGTCGTCGCCGGTCTCGCCATCGTTGTCCTGGCCGCCTCGCTCGACGTGCGGCGCACCACCGGCTTCAGTTTGCGCGGTTACGGGCGCTTGGCGGGGTTGGGCATCCATTCCTGCGGCTGCACCGACAACGGCGGTTTGTGCTGGACCACCGCCGTCGAGCTCACCCCGGGCGAGCGCGTCAGCGGCCAAACGTTGCTCCTGCTGGACGCGCTTTGGTCCGACCAGCGCTGGCATCGCAACAGCTCGTTCGACTGCTGCTGGCTCGAGCCCTGGCCCCAGGGAGCCGGGGGCGCCGCCCGCTAGAGCCGGGTGTACCAGTCCGCCAGCGCCTGGCCCATCGCCGCCGGCCGATCCTCCTGCAGGAAATGGATGCCCGGGCCGATGTCCACCGTCTCCAGGTTGGGCAGGCGGGCGCGACACCAGGCCACCTGCTCCGCACGAATGACGCCGCCGGGATCGCCGTAGAGCAGGAGTTTGGGTGTCCCGTCGCTTTGTAGGCGCCGTGCATAATCGGCGACGACAGCGTCGACGTCGGCCGGGCGCCCGTCGAGCGGGATCTCGCGCGGCCATTGGCGTACCGGGCGCCGGCTCGCCACCGTGGGGAAGGGCGCCCTGTAATGCGCCATCTCGGTATCGGCCAAGTCGCGCAGCACGGCGCGCGGCAGGACTTGCTCGACGAAGCCGTTAGCCAGGCTCACGATCGCCCAGCCGAGCCCGGGCAGGCGCATCAAGCCGAACCCAAGGCGGAACTCGGCCGGCAAGCGTGACCACGCGAGCGGCGTCAGTATCGC
>CAYTWS010000036.1:0-9641 GCA_964442145.1 uncultured Ectothiorhodospiraceae bacterium
AGGCCAATGCGCGCGAATCCTGGATATCGATTCGAATCGGGCTCCATTACGGACCGACGCTGATCGAGGACGACGATGTCTACGGAGACGCCGTCAACGTAGCCGCACGCATGGCTGCGCAGGCCAAGGCGCGTCAAATCATGACCACACGCTCCACCGCCGATCAACTCTCGCAGGATCTGCAGGACTCGGCACGATTCGTCGACTACGCACCCATAAAGGGCAAAGGCGAGGTCGAGATCGACGAGATCCTCTGGCAGCAGGACGAATTCACGGAGATGGCGCCCAAAATGCAAAGTGGTGCCGTCTCCGATGAGATGCCTACCCTAGCCCTTCGCTACAACGACGAAGAAGAACTCATTCTCGACCCAGACCGAACGTCTGTGGTGCTCGGACGCAGCCCCATTTGTGACATAAAAGTCAGCGAAAGCCTCGCCTCGCGCCAGCATGTGCGAGTCGAGCTACGCCGGGACAAGTTCTTCATCGTTGACCAAAGCACGAATGGAAGCTATGTGCGAGATTGCGATGGCAAGGAGGCTTTCTTGCGACGCGAGCAGATGCCGTTCACGCAAGACATCGAGCTCAGCCTCGGACGCGCGTTTTCCGAGAACCCCGAGCACGTTGTCTATTTCGAGTATCGCAAGGCGGGCGACGCCTCTGGTGAGTAACAACCGGCACGCATAGTTGGAAAGCGCGCCACTAGAGCGGTTTCACCCCCCCCGCAACGCTGGTGTGACAACAATGAGCAACAAAGCGACACGAGCGATCGGCGGCGATGAGGAGCTCATCTGGCGCTCGGCCGGTGTGACACATGCGGGCGGCGTCCGCCGCATCAACGAGGATGCGTTCATCCAGCGCGCCGACATCGGATTGTGGGCCGTCGCTGATGGCATGGGGGGGCATCAGGCCGGAGATATTGCAAGCCAAGCGATCGTCGAGGCGCTGGGCGAATTCGACGATATCCGGCCCCTAGCGGGCCGCCTCGATCAAGTAGACGATGCCATGGAGGCGGTCAACGCTCATTTGGTGGCTCTGCGCGACACCAACGCGAATAACACAGTCGTCGGCAGCACGGTCGCGATCCTCGTATTCGGCGAACGCAGCCTCGCTGTCGCCCTTTGGGCCGGCGACAGCCGGATTTATCGCTACCGCCATCGCGGGCTCGAGCGGCTTTCTACGGATCACTCCCGTGTCGAGGAATATGTCGAGCAAGGCTTGATCAGCCGGGAGGAGGCCGCATCGCACCCCGAGAGCAATGTGGTCACACGCGCACTCGGCAGCGACGAAGACGAGGTTTTGGAAGCGGATTTATACGACGTGGCGGCAGGTGACCGCTTCCTTTTGTGCAGTGACGGGCTTACCCGACACGTGAGCGACCACGAGCTCTCCCGATCGCTGGCTCAACCAACCCCTCCGGAAGATGCGTGCGAAGCGTTGCTCGAGTGCACACTCGAGCGGGGCGGATCGGATAATACGACGGTCGTCATCGTCGACGTAGCCGAGCGGGGACCGGCGGCCTGACGAGTCTCGGCCCATGGCCGGTGGCCACGACGACTGGAGAGCACGATGCTCCGCCTCCGCGGCGTCGGTCCCAGGGCTCGTGACGGACAACCATAGCCGAGCGAGGGGCTGCCGCGATGGCCCGCGGGAAACGCCGCTCGAGCGAATGAGGGGAAATCATGGCACGCGCCAGCCTACGCCAACTCTCGCGCCAGTTCGCCCGTAAGGCCATCGGCAAGGACGAGTATCGGCGACGACGTGCGGACCTGATCGACGAGATCATCGCGGCCCGCGATGCCGACCATGCAACGGGACCAACCACGGGGACGGCCGACGACGACACCGAGACCGACGAGAATGATAGGGCACGCTCGCCGTAGGCTTCGTGCGAACGGCGCACATCACGGCACACCCCCGTTCGTGGCATGATGGCGCCCCTCAGCCACGCGGGTTCCTCTCCCCATGAAAGACATCAAGCTCGTCAGCGCTCTTGCGCTCGCCGTCATCGTCCTGATCTTCGTGCTCCAGAACGCGCAGCCGGTCAGCGTCGCCTTCCTCGGCTGGAGCTGGTCGGCCTCCCGGGCCTTCGTCCTGCTGCTCGTGTTCCTCATCGGGGTGGCGGTCGGTTGGCTTGCACGCACCGGCGTGCGCCGGCGCCGTCGTTGAATCCTCGCTGTAGCGGGCGCGGCCGCGTTACAGGCCCGGTGGCGAAAGCAGGCGCTCGAAGAAGGCCGGGAGCACGCGCGGCTCGAGGGCGAGCATGAAGAGCACGCCCCAGGCGGCGCCCGCCAGATGGGCGCCGTGATTGACATCGTCGCGGCCCCGCCGCTCCGCCCATACCGAGTAGCCCACGTAGAGTAGCGCGAACACGATCGCGGGCATGGGCACCACGAGCACCAGCAGCATCGACCACGGCTGGATCAGGATGTAGGCGAACAAGACCGCCGCCACCGCACCTGAGGCGCCCAGGCTACGGAACATGCGGTCGCGGCGCCGGCGGATGTGGGTGGGCGCGATCGACACGGGGATGCCCGCGAGATAGAACGCCAGGAAGCCGAGCTCGCCGATCCGCGGGGCCAGGGTGGGCTCCATCACCCGCCCGAAGAAGAACAAAACGATCATGTTGACCGCGAGATGGGCGCCATCGGCGTGGATAAAGCCGTGCGTGAGCAGGCGCCACCACTCGCCCCGGTTCACCGCCGGCGGCGAGTAGATCAGCTTGTCGAGCACGCGCGGCTGCTGCCAGGCGGCGAGCGAGATCGCCACGGTCACCGCGATCAAGGCCAGGGTGATGATCATGGTTTGGTCCCTTCGGCTTCGGGCGCGTGCGCCGACCCCTGCTCGAGAGGGCGTGTCACGAGGGCCGGGCACGGGCATATGGAAACGGGCCGCCGCCCGGCTTACCCTGTCAGTGAGAGGGCCCATCTCGGGCGCGCGAGCGCAGGATACGTGGAGCAGCAGCGATGGCCAAAGGCTTCGGCGACGAGGACGACGTCCACGACCAGATCGAGACCACGATCGACGACGCGGTCCAGCGCGCGCGCAGCAACCTGCCCGCGGGCGAGAGCCTGACCCACTGCGAGGAGTGCGGCACCGCCATCCCCGAGGCCCGGCGCCAAGCGCTGCCGGGCGTGCGCCTGTGCGTCGCCTGCCAGGCCGAGCGCGACGAGGGCGCGGGGGCAGCGGCCCCGTACAACCGCCGCGGCAGCAAGGACAGCCAGCTCCGCTGAGGCGCCAATCGACGCGACGACACGCGAATCGGTTGCACCGAAGCGTTGTAGCGTGGATGGAGGCGCGAGCCGGAATCCCGGAAGCGCACCCCCGGATTCCGCCTTCGGCTGCATCCGGGCGACAGCGCTGTCTCGTCAAGACCCCGTCGGGCCCATGCGGCGGTTTCCGGGCCGCAACGCGCGTGGCATCGTTGCCGCAGTCTCGCTCGCTGACCCCGCATGTTCCACCTCTACCAGCACCACGACCTGGGCGCGCTCGCGGCGATGCTCGCCGCCCTGCGCGAGCGGGCGGGGGCAGGCGGCGTGCTCACGCCCGAGACCGTGGTGGTGCCGAACCGCGGGACCGCGCGCTGGCTCCAGGCCGAGCTCGCCGGCCACGAGGGTATCGCGGCGAATCTGGATCTGCCCGTGCCCGGGCGCTTCGTCTGGCGGGTGCTGCGCGACAGCCTGCCCGGCGACCCCGACAGCACCGACTACGAGCGCGAGCGCCTGGTCTGGCACCTCTATGCCCTGCTGCCCGCCGTCGAAGTCCCCTCGGTGCAACGCTATCTGGCCCAGGAGCCGCGCGAGCGCCAGCGCTACCAGCTCGCCCTGCGCCTGGCCGACGTCTTCGACGCCTATCTGGTCCACCGCCGCGATGTCCTGACCGCCTGGGAGAGCGGCAACGAAGCCAGTGAGCCGCCCGCCGATTGGCAGGCGCCGATCTGGCGTGCCCTGGTCGCGCGCCTGGGGCCGCGCCACCGGGCCCGCCTGCTGGCCGAGTGCCTCGAGCGCGCGGGCGACGCCCGCCTCGACACGAGCCGGCTACCCGACCCCGTGTACGCCTTCGGCCTGGTCGATCTGCCGCCCGACTATCTGCGCCTCATACACGCGCTGGGCGCCCACGTTGACGTCCACTTCCTGCTGCCCAATCCGTCGGCGGCCTACTGGGGCGACACCCCGCGCCAGCCCGTGCGCTCGGCCGCGTTCGCCGCCGTCACGGGGCCGACCCACGAAGGCGGCGACCACCCGGCCACCGACGAGCCCGCCCATCCCTTGTTGGCCTCGCTGGGGCGCGCCGGGCGCGACTCCCTGCGCGTGCTCTACAGCGGCGAGCTCGAGCGCATCGCCGAGCCCGACCTGGGTTCCGCACTGGCCTACGAGCCGCCCGAGGGCGCGGGCCTGCTGCACCGCATCCAGGCCGGGCTGATCCAGGGCGAGGCGGGTGTGAGCAGCGACGGCGTGGCCGCGGGCGACCGCTCGCTGCAGATCCACGCCTGCCACGGCCCGCTGCGCGAGGTCCAGGTGCTCCACGACCGCCTGCTCGATCTGATGCGCCATTGGCCCGAGCTCGAGGCCCGCCGGATCGCCGTGCTCGTGCCCGACATGGCGCGCTACGCCCCCGCGATCCACAGCGTCTTCGCCGCGGCCGACGGCCCACGCCACATCCCCTACAGCGTCGCCGACCGCCCGCGCCGCGACGGCCACCCCATCGCGCGGACGTTCGAGCAGCTCGTCGAGCTCCCCTTGTCGCGCTGGACCGCGAGCGAGGTCCTCGCGCTCGCCGGTGTGCCCGCGGTGATGCGCCGCTTCGGCCTGGACGAGAGCGACCTCGAACGCCTGCATCGGTGGGTCCCGGCCGCCGGCGTGCGCTGGGGCCTCGATGCGGACAACCGGGCCGCGGCCGGCGGCGCCCGCTTCGAGCAGAATTCCTGGCGCTTCGGGCTGGACCGCCTGCTGCTGGGCCTCAGCCAACGCGCCGAGGACACCCTCGTCGACGGCGTCGCGCCCTGGAGCGATCTCGAGGGGGGCTCGGCGGCCGCGGTGGGCCGCCTGTGGGCGCTGGTCGAGCGCCTGCGCACCTGGCGCGACCGCCTGAGCGAGCCCGCCGATGCCGCGACCTGGCAAGCGCGCCTGTCCGCGATGGCGGGCGACCTCTTCGGCACCGACGTCGACGACCCCGCCGAGGCGGGCGCCCTGGCGACGGTGCACGAGGCCGTCGCCGTGCTCGAGCCCGCGGCGGCGTCGATGGGCGACGAGCCCCTCGAGTGGGAGGCGGTGCGCGAGGCCTTGCTGGGCGCGCTCGCCGGCGGCGCGAGCCGCCAGCCGCTGGTGACCGGCGGGGTCACGTTCTGCGGCCTCGAGCCCCTGCGCGGCGTCCCCTTCGACGTCGTCTGCCTGCTCGGCCTCGACGACGGCGTCTTCCCGAGCCAGGACGGCCAGCGCGAGTTCAGCCTGCTGCAGAAGTATCCGCGCCTGGGGGATCCGAGCGTGCGCGACAGCGAGCGCATGGCCTTCCTGCAAGCGCTGATGGGCGCGCGGCGCTGCCTCTACGTCAGCTACACGGGGCGAAGCGTGACCGACGGCGAGCCCTTGCAGCCCTCGCCCGTCGTGGGCGAGCTCATCGACTTCCTGCACGGCCATTGCTTCGCCGGATGGGCGCGCGCGGACTGTTGGGCCGCTCTGGTCACCGAGCAGCCCATGCATCCGTTCAGCCCGCGCTATTTCCCCGTCGACGACGGCCCGCTGTTCACCTATGCGGCGGAATGGCACGCCGCCGCCGAGGCCCAGCTGGGCCCGCGCACCGATCCGGTCCCGTTCGTCGACGGCACGCGCCTGGCGCCGCCGCCCGAGGCGGGCGCGGCCATCGAGCTGGGCGAGCTCCAGCGCTTCTGGCGCCACCCGGCCCGCTGGTTCTTCCAGTGGCGCCTGCAGGTACCGTTCGCCACCGCCGCCCAGAAGATCGACGACGACGAGCCCTATGCGCTCGCCGGCCCGTCACGCCACGCCCTGCGCGAGCGCCTCTTCGCCACCGCCCAACGCGAAGGCCTCGAGCAGGTCCCGTTGGAGCCCACCGCGCTCGAGCGCGCCCGCGGGCATCTGCCGCCCCCGCCGCTCGACGGGCCCGAGTTCGCGGTCCAGGCCGAGGCCGTCAACGCGATGCTGTCGCTGCACTGGCGCTGGCAGAGCCACCCCGACGACGTGAGCGACCACGACCTCGCCGTCACGCTCGACGACGGCACGCACCTGGTCGCGCACGTAGCCGCGCTGGGCGCGACCGAGCTGCGGCGCCTGCGCCCGGGCCCGCTGCATACCAGCCACTTGCTCGGATGGTGGCTGGAGTACCTGGCCGCCGCCGCCAGCGGCCACGAGTGCAGGTTGCGGGTGGCCGGCGTCGACGGCGACGTCGGCGACGAGCGCGTCGCAACGGTCACCGCCGCGCAGGCGCGTGCCTATCTCGCGGACGCGATCGCGCACTTCCGCGAGGGCGCGGCCCGGCCCCTGCTGTTCGACGCGCGCCTGGCCGAGCACTACCTCGACGAGCGCGACAAGACCAGCCAGGGCACCGGCGAGGCCAAGACGGCCGACGAAGCCCTGGACCGGACGAACGGCTGGCTGAGCAACACCTTCCAGCCGCCGTGGCAGGCGAGCGATCCGTGGCTGCGCCCGCTGCTCGACCCGATGCCGCGGCCGCTGGGCGCGACCGCCGCCGAGTCGAGCCTCGCCGCGGCCGCCGAGGCCATCGTCGCCCCGCTGCGCAGCCACCTCGAGCCGGTCGAGGACGACGCATGAGCCGCCTCACCCCGTTCGACGCCGCGACCATGGCGCTCGATGGCGTGCGCTTGATCGAGGCCAGCGCGGGCACGGGCAAGACGGCCAGCCTCGCCGGGCTCTATCTGCGCCTGATCGCCCAAGAGGGGGCCGACGTGCGCGACATCCTCGTGGTGACGTTCACGCGCGCGGCGACCCAGGAGCTGGGCGAGCGCTTGCGCACGCGCCTGGCCTCGGCCGCCCGCATCGCCGCGGCGGCGCCGGCCGGCGACCCCGCCAGCGCTGATGCAGCCTTCGCCGAGGGCGTCATCGACGCCTGCGCCGAGCCGCGCGCCCGCGTCGCCGCCCGTCTCGACGACGCCGCCCGCCGCATCGACCAGGCGACGATCACCACCATCCACGGCTTCGCCCATAAGGCCGCCGCCGAGAACGCCTTCGAGAGCGTCCTGCCGTTCGACCGCGGTGAGCAGACCGACGACGCCGCCATCCGCCGTGAGGCGACGGCCGACTACTGGCGCAGCCGCGTCTTCGGCGCCGGCGGCGAGGCGGCCGCCGCATTCGCCCAGCTCTGGGGCCAGCCCGACGCGCTCTACGCCGAGATCGAGCCCGCGCTCGCTCAACCGCATGCCAAGCTCCTCCACCCCGACCCCGACGCGGTGGCCGCCGCCCGCGAGCGCGCGCACGCGGCGTGGCAGAACGAGCGCGCCGCCTTCGTCGAGCTGCTCGAGCGCGCCCACGCCGAGGGGGCCTGCCGTGCCAAGGCGTCGCTACAGTCGTGGCTCGACGGCGTCGGCGCCGAGGGCCTCGCCCAGGCCATCGACCGCGGGCTCGCGGGCACCGCCGACGGCCTCCCCGGCCTGCCCGCCATCGTCGCCACCCTGGGTGACGACGCCGGCGTCGCCGGCCAGATCAAGAACAAGCCGGCCGCATCCTGGTGCCGCCCGCAGGACTTGGCCGCCCTGCCCACCATCGCCCGGCTGCAGGTCGACGGCCGCATCGCGGTCGCGGCGCTGGCGACCGAGGCCGTGCGCGCACGCAGCGCCGAGCTCAAGCGCGAGCGCCGCCTCTACAGCTTCGACGACATGATCGCGGGCCTGCACACGGCGGTGCTCGATCGGGACCAAGGACCGGCGCTGGCCGCGGCCCTGCGGCGCACCTGGCCCTGGGCCCTGGTCGACGAGTTCCAGGACACCGACCCGCTGCAGTACGCCATCCTGCGGCGCATCTACGCCGAGCCCGAGGGGACGGGCGAGCGCGGCGGGCTCGTGCTCATCGGCGATCCCAAGCAGGCCATCTACGGCTTCCGCGGCGGCGACGTCTTCGCCTACCTCGACGCCGCCGCCGACGCCGACGGCCACTACGGCATGGACACCAATTTCCGCTCGAGCCCACGCGTCATCGACGGCATCAACACCCTCTTCGGGGCGACCGAGCGCCCGTTCGTCCTCGACGGCATCGCCTATCGCGCGATCGAGGCGGGCCGGGACGAGCGCGCCGTGCGTGTCACCCTCGACGGCGTATCCATCGATGGGCTCACCGGCTGGGCCGTGCCCGAGACCGCGGGCGTCAACACGCAGGCGGTGCAATCGACGATCGAGCGGGCCACGGTCGCGCGCATCGCGGCTTTGCTCGACGCCGACCGCGGCGCGCTGACGCGCGACGGCGAGGCCCCGCGCGCGCTACGCCCGAGCGAGATCGCCGTGCTGGTCAACACCAACGCCGAGGCGACGGCGATGCAGGGTGCGCTCACCGCTGCCGGGGTCCCCGCGGTCTGTATCCACCAGGCCAGCGTCTTCGCCACCGAGGCGGCCGAGCACGTCCTGCAGCTATTGCGCGCCGCGGCCGTGCCCTACGATCGCGAGCGCCTGCGCCTGGCGCTGACCACGCCGTTGTTCGGCCAGCGCCTGGGCGATATCGCCGCCCTCGACGCCGACGAGCGACGCTGGACCGATTGGAGCGAGACCTTCCAGCAGGCCCACCTGCGCTGGGCCCGCAACGGGGTCCAGGCGATGGCCGAGCCGCTGATCCAGGCCGCGGCCGCGCGCGTGGCCACACTCACCGACGGTGAGCGCCGCCTGACCGACTACCTCCATCTGGTCGAGTGCCTCCAGGCGGCGGAGCACGAGGTCTTCGGCATGAACGGCCTGCTCCGGTGGCTCGAGCGCGCCATCGAGGCGGCGGTCGACGACGGCGAGACGGGCGAGGCGGATCGCTTGCGCTTGGAGAACGACGCCGACCTGGTCGAGGTCACGACCGTGCACAAGGCCAAGGGCCTGGAGTTCCCCATCGTGTTCGTGCCCTATGCCCCCTGGCTGGGCACGGGCGGGGGCCGCCCCGACCAGCCGCCGCACAGCTGCCACGACGACGCCCGCCGGCCCATCCTCGATCTGGGCTCGCGCGAGGCCGAGACCCTGCGCCCGCGCGCCGTCACCGAACGCCGCGCCGAGCAGGTGCGCGCGCTCTACGTCGCGCTCACGCGCGCCGAGCAGGCGTGTATCTTCGCCTGGGCGGCCGCGCGCGGGACCTTCGACGGACCGCTGGCGTGGCTGCTGCATCAGCCCGAGGGGGTCCAGGCCGATCAATGGCACGGATCCCAGCGCAAGCTGCCCCAAGGCTTCGACGCGGGCGTCGTGGCCGCGCGCCTGCGCGCATTGGCCGAGACCAGCGGCGCGGGTCTGCGCGTCGAGGCGGTGCCGTCGCAAGAGCCGATCAGCCAGCCGGCGCGAAGGAGCACCACGGGGGCCCTCGGACGGCCTCGCAGCGACCATCCCGCGCCCCGCCCGCCCTGGGCCGTGTTCAGCTTCTCCGGGCTGGCTGGGCGCATGGCCGCGGCCGCCGAGCCCGCCGCCGGCGCCGACGACACCGACACCGCGCTCGACG